>NZ_JAPZSZ010000318.1:0-13965 GCF_027532095.1 Microcystis sp. LE19-195.1E | reverse complement strand
GATATTAAGAAAACTGAAGGCGAGAACTTACAAAGACTTAATAGAAGGGATTGAATTAGCTATGTTAGAAGTTACTCAAAAAGATATTCGCAATTGGTTTACTCACTGTTGCTACTGTACCTCATGAGTCAGAGAATTGCTATATTTTCGTTGAAGATATTAACTTCGTTTCCTGGTCTAGAGGGATCGTTAGAAAACAATCTCTAGATTCGGGTGTCGGTAGTTTTATTAACGAGATACTACCCTTTGTCGCTTGGAAACGGGGGAAATATTATCTTAAGGTCGATAAAAACGGAACTTCACAGGAGTGTCCTAATTGTGGCGCGATTACTGGCAAAAAGTCGTTATCGGAAAGAGTTCACCGGTGTGATTCTTGCGGTCACATCGAACCGAGAGATACGGCATCAGCAAAGGTAATCGAGAACCGAGGAAAAAATGCGGTCGGACTGACCGTGTTAGAAAACGCTCGCGGAGGCGATTTGACGGGGATCGACTGGGTTAAACCCGGTCGATCTAGTTAAAAGCCTAAGAACCGAGAATCCCCCGCTACACCGCGCGAGCGGTTAGCGGGGGAGAGTCAAGATTAGCAACAGGATTAGAACCAAAGAAACAAAAACAAGAAACTTCTGCTTGATCAGATTGGGAAACCACAAAAGCACGAAGAACAACCACAGACGACCAAGAGAAGAACGAACTGAACAATTAATGAATGCTTGTTTCCCTCATCTTTCTGGTGCAATTAATTGGGAATTCTGGGCCGATCGCACCTGGATCGTTCACGTTCAATTTGCTAAAGCTTCCAAAGGACTCCAAGTAATTGGGGGCGTTTTTTTGGCTTGATCGCCCGATTGATATAGAATCAAAAGGCTACACTCAAGATTAATCGCTTGAACTATTCTCTTGTATCTGTTCTTAAAGCCAGCGTGTGGATTGTAGATTCCCCTAATACCCGTATTTTAGCCCCTAGTGCGATCGCTCTTGGTAACTTTGATGGTTTGCACCTAGGTCATCAAACCGTCCTACAGCCAATTTTTCAGGATGGCCCCGCTTATCCCACCGTTGTTAGTTTTACTCCCCACCCGCGGGAATTTTTTACGGGAGAAAAATGGCAATTATTAACTCCTCTAGGGGAAAAGGTGGAGGTTTTAGAGAATTTAGGCGTTAAACAATTAGTTTTACTGCCTTTTTCGGCTGAATTAGCTTCCCTGACTCCCTTGGCTTTTGTCGAACAGATTTTAGTAGAAAAATTACAGGCTAAATCGATCAGTGTTGGTCAAGATTTTCACTTCGGTTATCGTCGTCAAGGTACAGCCGAAGATTTATTACAGATCGCCTCTCAATTTAATATTAAAGTCGAGATTGTTGGTTTAAAAAACTGTGGGGCGGGTCGGATTAGTAGTTCCCTAATTCGTCAAGCTTTGGCAGCAGGAAACGTTGAGCAAGCTGGGCAAATGTTAGGTCGTCCCTACAGTTTAACCGGTCGCGTGGTCGTCGGGCAACAGCTGGGCAGAACATTAGGTTTTCATACCGCTAATCTACAGGTTCCCCCCGATAAATTATTGCCGCGATTCGGGGTTTATTGCGGTTGGGTGCCTCTTGATGGTTCTCGCTTACCGGCAGTTATGAATATCGGTTATCGTCCCACGATCGAGGGAAAAACTATCAGTGTGGAAATCCATTTATTGGATTGGTCGGGCTATGTATATGATCGCATTTTAACGATGGATTTAGTGCAATTCCTGCGACCAGAACAGAAATTTAATTCTCTCGATCGATTAAAAAATCAGATCGAGATAGACTGCGATCGCTCTCGATTAATTCTAACTTCTGTAACTGACAATTCCTAATATTTTTGGTATTCTCTTTCCACTTTACCCACCGCTTTCAATAAAGGAGAATCAAGGGAATCGATCCAATCAGCTACTTCTCGCGCTAATCCTAGGCTAACAATGCCTTGAGACGGTGGTAATTGACCAGCTAAAGCCTGACTTTTGATGGTTTTCAGGACAGAAATTAAACCCTCAATCCGAGTCGATCTTTCTGTTTTCCGCATCTGTTCGGCCACGGTAATAGCTTGGTCAATTGATTGAATTAATTCCCTCATGTTCGTTTCCATAATATTCTAGCGACAGGAAAGAGATGTAACCGTTATTGCTCGCCCCTCTCCCCATTGTATATTGGCATCTCGCGAGTCTTTAATAAAAGTTTGCTGACCACCACCGGGATAACAATCAGCCGGATTCTGGGGGGCGACAATTCCTTGATAAACCGTTGTTCCCGCAGGTAAAGTCACCGATATTACTTTGGTCGCTTGATTGGGAGGAATCCACTTTTGATCGAGGGCTAAATTTCTGATCACCTCCACATTGGTGGTATATTGATCCGTGGTCAGAAAACGACCTTTTTTGTAATTTTCGTCACTATAATAACGGAAAAAAGTCTGGGGTTTTTCTAGGGTAACTGCCTGACATTGGCTATTGCGAAAAGTGATGGCAATATCTGGAGGGAGGGGACAGGAAGGGGCCTGATCTTGAGCCAATACTTTCTGAGAATTGAAAGTAAAATTTTTGGGTAAACTATTGGTTAATGTACTGGCAGCGATTCCTAAAACAAGACTAAAAACGAGCGAACTGGCTTTCATCTTCACTGATTAAGAGAAATTCTTCTCGATTTTACCGTACTGAACCGACTGAAAATCTTGATTTCGCCCACTGGCAACAATTCTTAACTAATTTTCTCCCTGCTCGCCACCCTAACCCTGATTAGCTCCCTAGCAGAAAATTTCCCGCCATTGTCTGTCAACTTTTCTCGCTAGTGTGGGCAAATTAGGAAAAGAATCGTTAAGATCAAAAAAACTTAACATTAATCTTTTTGACAAAATACCCCTTTTGTGCTATGAGAGACGCTATTGATATTTTGATGGAAAATTTGAGCCAGAGCATCGTCGGCCAAACCGAATCGATTCGCATTGTGCTGGTGGCTTTGCTCAGTGGTGGTCACGCTCTCCTGGAAGATGTCCCCGGAGTCGGCAAAACCCTGTTAGCCAAATCCTTAGCGCGTTCAATTAACGGTCGTTTCCAACGGGTACAATGCACCCCTGACCTCCTGCCTAGTGATATCACGGGAACCACGATTTGGAACCCCAACAGTCGCGAATTTGAATTTATCCCCGGCCCCGCTTTTGCTAACGTCCTGTTGGCCGATGAAATCAACCGGGCCACCCCGCGCACCCAATCGGCACTTCTAGAAGTCATGGAAGAAAAACAAGTTACCATCGATGGAGAAGCGCGGCCGGTTCCCCAACCCTTCTTTGTGATCGCCACCCAAAATCCGATCGAATATCAAGGCACTTTTCCGCTTCCAGAAGCACAAATGGACCGTTTTGCCGTTTGCCTGAGTTTGGGTTATCCCAGTGCCACAGAAGAATTAAAAATGTTACAAAGACAGCATTCTCAAGAGGCGGTTAAATCCCTAGAAGCTTGTATTTCCTTAGAACAGGTGGGAGAATTGCAAAGATTAGTCAGTCTGGTCAAGGTAGCTCCTGCTTTACAGCAATATATCGTCGATTTAGTCCGCGCTACCCGTGATCATGAAGATATTAGTTTAGGAGTCAGTCCCCGGGGTTGTGTGGTTCTGCAAAAAGCAGTTCAAGCTTACGCTTTCTTGGAAGGTCGCGATTATGCTATCCCCGATGATGTTAAGTTGATTACTCCCTACGTCTTCTGCCATCGTCTGATTCCTAGTCACGGTCGTCAAGCTAAAGCTATCGTGGAAAGACTTCTGCAATCGGTGGCGATCGAGGATCGCATCTGTGCTTAAATTTCAGTTATCGATGAATGGTAAGTTACAGGGTATTTCTAAATTCGGCCAAATTGGTAGAGCCGATCTATTAATTGCTAGTATTGCCTTAGCTAACTCAAGGCTGGAGTAAAAATATTTTGAACGTGCTTCTGTTTTTACTTTTTTTGACCATCTTTCCATGCCAGAACAGTAATCAAAACGGAGGAAGCAGGAAGCCCTCGCTTTTAGGGATGGGTATGTCACAAAGCTTCCCCTAAAAAATTAAACAAACGGTGAGTTTTCCCAGCGTCCCCCCTATTCTGAAAAAACTCACCAGAAGCCT
Source organism: Microcystis sp. LE19-195.1E (assembly GCF_027532095.1). NCBI lineage: Bacteria > Bacillati > Cyanobacteriota > Cyanophyceae > Chroococcales > Microcystaceae > Microcystis > Microcystis sp. LE19-195.1E. The sequence continues at coordinate 9,842 of NZ_JAPZSZ010000318.1, read as the reverse complement.
TTATCGAATCGGTCTCCTATCCGAACTGTCCCGTATCGACCCATTCACTCTTGATTAGCGACCACCAATCAGTTGCCAGACCATCGAGGACGTACTTGTAGGGCAGCCAGCCGTAGCCAGCGCTTCCCCAGGCAGTCCCCCAGGAGTTGCGAATCAGCAAGGCACCAGTGGTTTCAATGCCACCGGGGTTAGTATTCTTAATCTTGAGGTTGTCGTCGTAACCGACCGCATCAATTGCGTGACCGCCGAGAACTCTCTCGCCCCGAGTCGGGTAAGGAATCTTGCCGGTCGTGTTGCCCTGACTGATAGAACTGTAAACAGTAAAGCCAAACATCGAGGGCAGACCTTTCGACAATTCGGTTTTAATCCGAGCTAACAGTGCGTCTCTTGCCGTCCCGGGGGGATCGAGGCGGTAGTAGGAAATCGCCTGATAGCTTTGGGCAAAAGCGTAGCAGAATGCCGACGGCTCCTTGTCATAATCAGCGATATTGTAGGGATAGTATTCTTCTGGTGGTACGCCAAACAAGGTGAGGGCGTACATTGTTGAGCGCAAGAAGGCCCCCGTATCTCCCGTCCATTTGAGCAAGTTGCGCGTCACTTTGTAAAGAAAGAGGCGCGAGGCATCTATGTGTTTGCCAAAAGCTCGCCGCTCAAAATACTCCACCAGTCCGACCCCGGCGTGGGCCGTACAAGAACCGATAGTTTGTTGATCCTCCATGGGGGAACACCACGGCCTCAAGTCCACGCTGGCTGGCAGCGCTGCTGGGGCAGATGTCGTTGCTCCCACTTTGGCCAGCATTTGCTTGACAGATGGCTGTCCCAAAGCTTGCAGTTTGGATGGTACGCGTTCAGATTGAAAAGTGACATCACGAATATCGGGATAGTCGGGCAACCATCCCATTGCGGGAATTACAAATGTTTCACTCATTTTTCCTTTCCTCCTAAGTCGTTACTCACTAGCCCTTGGCTATCTGAGAAGCCTTTACTCCCGGACTTGGAGCGTGACAGTAAATCGTTCCACAACTGACGGCTCTCCCTGCCACTCTCGCCAGAGCTTAAGCTTTAGTTGGCCTATCCCAGCCCGTTGCGCTTTAAAGGTCAGGACTCTCTGACCGCCCCCGCCGACTTTCGACTCCCCGGCAGGTACATACTCAGAGGACTGCAGCTCCACTAAATCGCCCCCGCCGCCATCAAGCGCCCACTGAAAGCCGGTAGTGGGATTCTCGTCGAGGGACAGTAGCAGTAGGTCATTGACCTGCATGGTGATGGATTTGCCGTTGTCAGTGCGAGTAAGGGTTAGCATTGTATCTTGACCGTTCCCTCCTTTCGGGTTCCACTCTGTCGCCCCACAGCCCTGGGAAAAGACCGGGGAAAGCACGAGGATTAGAGTTATGACAATCGCAACGGCCCACTTAAGAGAACGATCCATTATTTTCCTCCCTCGTCTCTATAACGGCCACAGGGATTTACTCTCGTTATTGCAGTTGGGAAATCGCGCCAAGCGCGGAACAAACTGGGAAACGATCTAATTTAATTATCTCTTGCTTTGGCCACCGAGAGATGGTAGGATGAAAGATTTGTGATTTTTCTTAATAATCGCCCTCGCCCACACGCGCCTCAAATACCCTTCAGAGCAGCCCTATCCGTAATTTGAAATAACTCCTCAATGCTCCCCCATTTCGCCCCCCTTGAGGAGGGAATTGCCAGGATCAAAACCCCTAGCGGGGGAATAACAACGACTAGCAATTAAACCCAAAACTAACCACCAGAGGGTACTAACCTGGGGACGATACCAAACCGTATCAAAAAAACCGTGGGCAAGAATTCCGGCCATAGCGGCAATTGCCCCGATTAACCAAAAGCCTTGACTATCCATTTTATCCCGTAAAAGTTTAATTTGATGGATGCCTTGGCCGATAGTTGTGACTAATAACCAGAGGAAACAGGTAAAACCAATAATTCCCGTTTCTACCATGATTTCTAATAGCACAGAATAGGCACTTAAAGCCGTGTATTTTGGCTTCATGAATAGGGGGTAAATTTTCTTAAAAGCATCATTACCCGGTCCGATGCCCAAAAGTGGATAGGTTTGAATCATGCGAATAACGGCATCCCAAACATTAATCCGAAAGTTATTACTACTATCTTCCCGTCCAGCGAAAATACTCATCACCCGAATTCGCAGCGGTTCCACCAATAAAATCGCCCCTAAAACCACCACGGCTAAACCCCCTAAAACTAAGGGTAAAAGCCATGTTTGCCAAAATAACGGTAGATAACTTTTGAACCAATAAAATAATAGCAATAAGAAGACAATTCCTAAGACCATCAAACCAATCCAACCGCCACGACTCTCGGTAAAAAATAAACAAGCGGCATTGGCTAAAGTTAATAAAGCCGCTAAAATTTTCGGTAGCCATCCCTGCCACACAAATAATGCCGCACCGCTAAAAGCAATACCAGGGAATAAATAACTAGCTAATAAATTAGGATTACCGAGATAACTATAAACCCTAGTATCTCCCGCTAATTCTGAAGTGGGATCGTTCCAAGTTGCTAACTGTTCCGCACCAAAAATTTGCTGACGAATGCCGTAGATGCTGACTGCTAAGGCGGTTAAAACTAAAGTAGTCAGAATCCAATTTGTTAGGCGTGGTGAGCGCATGATTCGGGCGGTAAAGGCAAAAAAGATGAGATTGAGAGTTAATTTAATTAATCCTTCCAAAGCTGCGGTTTTAACGGGAGAAAAAGCCGTAGAAACCGTGGCAATTCCCCAGTATAAAAGTACCAAAAGATGTATGGGTGTCACCCCGATTTTGCCTTCATCCACAAGGGTTAAGAGTAGCCAATAACCCGCTATTGCTAACAGCAAAAAACCGATTTGACTGGTGGAGAAAAACGGCGCAGTGGCGATAAGGAGAGAGATTAACAGCGCACCCATCATTTCTGTCCACTGCACAAACCAGCTACCCTGTCGCCATTGACTAAAAAGGCCGACGAAACGATGCAGATAGCTATATTTTGACCAAGAAGCGGGCGAAAAGTTCAATAGGGTGATTTGTTTCCATAAAGCATTCATAGGGTTTTTAGTTGCGGTTGTCACCATCACACTTTGATTAAGATACCGATTGTATCTTAATTGTTGACTCTTGGGAGCCAAAAGAGTTTCAGTCTGATGTCTTAGGACAGCTTCACACAGTCAAAACCTAATAGCATAACCAGTCTAAGCGTGGGGTGAACGTAAAGCTTGACCTAAACGAGTTAAGCCTTGGGAACAGTCAAAACGATCAAGATGTACTTCAATAAATGATAGGCGATCGATGTTACCCTGGGCAATCGATAAAGCCTTTTCTAATTCCCCTTCTGTCCTGACTTGACAACTCCAACTTTCCCCGTTAAATACTGCTGGTAATTGGTGATATTTCCACGGTTGTAGATCATTATAAATATTATCCTGAATTACCCGCTCGATCGTGTAACCGTCGTTATTAATTAAAAAGATAATTGGATTGAGATGGTGACGGATAATTGTCGAAAGTTCTTGGGCGGTCATTTGAAAAGCACCATCCCCCACAAAGACGATAGGACGAGTATTTGGTGCGGCAAAAGCTACTCCTAAACAGGCGGGAATTGAATAACCAATAGAGAGATAAAATGCTTGACCGATAAAGTCGGTTTTTTGGGGCATTAATAAATCAATTGTGGCAATAATTGCGTCCCCTGTATCAGAAATAACAAAAGATTCTTGAGCGATAAAATGATTCATTCGCTCATAAAAACGAGCATTAGTTAATTTTTGCTCTGGCACGGGGATGAATTCTAAATTCTTCAATTCGGCCGCAGGTTTAATCTCTAGTGTAGCCGCTTCTTTGTGACTTAGCTTATTAATTAAACCCTCGATAAAATCCCCTAGGAATACTGGTTGATAGAAGTGATGTTTAATTTTTACCTTCTCGGAATTGGCATTAATCAAATTATTGGGATTTAAATTAGCCGTAAATCCGCCTAAATTCATATCGGACATGATCGCCCCTAAACAGAGGACACAATCGGCATTTTCCACCCGTTGACTAACGTATTCGCGACTTAATGCCCCCACATAAGTGCCGATAAATTGCGGCTGCATTTCCGAAATTGACGACTTACCTAAAATAGTGGTGGCTAAGGGATAACCCGTTACTTCTAAAAGTTTCAGCAACTTATCCTGGAGTTTAAACCGATGGAATTCTACCCCTGCTAAAATAATTGGTTTTTCCGCTTTTTCTAATAAAAAAGCCGCTTCTTCAATGGCTTCTTCTAAAGCGGCGGCATCCGTGAGATTATCGGTTAAATAAATTGGCTTTTCTGAGGGGATACAGGGACGATAGACCAGATCCCGGGGAATTTCGATATACACGGGACGTTTGTGATGCAAACAAGCGGCTAAAGTTTGATCGATTTGACTGGCTGCTTGGGCAGAATTAGTGAGAATAACCGAGGCAACCGTGACTTTTTCCATGATGGAAAATTGCAGATTATAATCGCCCGTGGTGTGGTGTAATAATAAATTATCCCGGCGAATCGAGCGATCGGAAGCCCCACTAATTACCACCAAGGGAACTCTTTCAGCGTAAGCACCGACCACAGCATTAACCAGGCTAAATCCCCCGACTCCGTAGGTGACACAGACAGCACCCATCCCTTTGACTCGCGCGTAGGCATCGGCGGCATAACCCGCGTTAAGCTCATTACAGGTACAAACTAATTCGATCGGACTTTCCACCAAAACATCCATCAAATCGAGGACATAATCCCCCGGCACCCCGAAAACATGATTAACCCCTAAATTATGGAGACACTGGCATAAATATTCGCCGATCGTGATCATAGCGATTTTCTCCCCTGTGTTGGCACTTTCACGCCGATCATAACGATTTTTTCAAAAAATAGGCTCATGCCCAGTAATAAACTGGAAAGTAAAAATCAGGAAACCTTGATTATATCTAGGTGATGGTGATCAATGCTATAGTATAAAGTCTGGGGTTTTTTCTTGGGTGTAAAAAAATATCTGCGGCACTTTTTCAGGTATAATTTTTACAGGAGATTCCCTAAAACTTTCGACTTAAATAAGGCTGACTGTTAATGATTTTTACTGAATTAGTTTTGCAAAATTTCGGTCCCTACGCCGGTCGTCAAGTGATTAATTTACGTCCCGAAAAAGACAACAATCCCTGTCCGATTATCCTTTTGGGAGGCATGAATGGGGGCGGTAAAACTACTTTAATGGATGCGATTCGTTTGGCTTTGTACGGTGCGCGGGCAAAGTGTTCTACTCGCAATAATTTAAGTTATGCCGAGTTTCTCAGTCAAGCAGTTAATAATCAAGCTTCCCTCATCGATCAAGCTAGAATTGAACTGGCTTTTGAACATCTAGTTAATGAACAATGGCGACAATATCGTATCGTTAGATACTGGACAAAACAGCCCAAAGATGGTAGGGATACCCTCGGTATTTTAGATGAAGATTGGCCTGATCCCGCCTTAGCTAATACTTGGGATGAATATATTGAAACTTTATTACCTTTGGGTATTTCTAACCTCTTTTTATTTGATGGGGAACAGGTAAAAGAATTGGCAGAACAGGATGTACCTCCTGACAGCGTTAAGGATTCGATGCAGACTTTATTAGGGTTAGAATTAGCGGAAAGATTAGCCGTTGATCTTGATATTTTAGCTAGTCGCAAGCGCCGGCTATTAGCAGCAGAAAATGAACTGGCAACTATTGAAGCGATCGAGAAAAAATTAGCCCAGTACCAAGAAGATTTGGAATTGGCTAGACAAGAGATGGAAACTCAACAAAAAAATTTAGATTTGGTTAGAAATGATTTTGATGCAGTCTCGGATAAATTTCGCATTGATGGCGGAAAAATTGCCGCCGAAAGAAGTCAATTAGAGAGCAGAAAAAAGGATTTAGATAAAAAGTTAGATAAACAGAGAGAATATTTAGGTCAATTGGCGGGGGAATTTTTACCATTAAAGTTAATTTTTCCTCTCCTAGAAGCGGCTAAAATTCAGGGAGAAAAAGAGCTAAAAGTTCAATCAGCTAAGGTCGCTCAATCGGTTTTAGAATCCAGAGATAAAAAGTTACTTGCTTATTTAGAACAACTGAATTTAACTTTAGAACAATTAGAGAATATTAGAGAATTTTTACAGCAAGAAAATCAGTTTTTAGCTGAGGATAGCGATTCTTTGATTACTCCTTACTTAGATTTAGACGAGGAGGCGATCGAGTTATTAAATCGAGTCTTAACCCATCAATTACCGGCACAAATTAACCTCGCTCATCAAGCAATAGAACAATTAAGAAATCTGGAAGCTGACTTAGATAATTTAGAGCGAGAATTAGCAGTAGCAGCCTCTCCCGAAGAATACGAAACCCTGAGTAATAACTTAAAAACCGCTCAGAAAAAGTATCTAAATGCTCAGGCAGAATACGAGCAAAGCCACAAAAATTATGAGGAAATCAAAAAGAAAATTGAGAAAACTAAAAAAGAATTATTTGCCTATAGTGAGAAAGCTTTAGAATCCCAAAGTAACGAACACATCGTCAATGCTATTGTCAAAGCACAGCAAACTTTAAAAGTATTTAAAGAACGCTTAACTTTAAAAAAATTAAATAGATTAGAGGGAGAAGTGGCGGAATGTTTTCGTTATTTATTGCATAAGTCCGATCTGGTGCATAAAATAGCGATCGATGCTGATACTTTTGGTCTATCTCTCTTTGGCCCCGATGGACAAAACGTGCCTAAACACCGTCTTTCTGCCGGAGAAAAACAACTATTAGCGATCGCTTTTTTGTGGGGATTAGCGCGAGTCTCCGGACGAGATTTACCCATCGCTATCGATACACCCCTCGGACGTTTAGATTCTTCCCATCGCCATAATTTAGTTGAACGCTATTTTCCCGCCGCTTCCTCTCAAGTCATTCTCCTTTCTACCGATACAGAAATTGGACAAAATGAGCTACTCTTATTAGAAGAACAGCAAGTAATCGCCCGAAAATACCTGCTAGAATACAATTCCCAACAACGTCAAACTACTATTCACCCTGACCGCTACTTTTGGTAAGATTATGACTCAGATAAATTCCCAAGAAATTCTCCCCCAATTAACTTGAGACATCGGGCCTTACTTTCGATTTTATCGCTCAATCCAAGCTTTTGGGGGGTTCTACCCCCCAAACCCCGGAGCGCATTAGTTTTTCGGTGGGATGCTTACACGCGGATGCTGATACATCTGTAATAATTTAGGTTCTTCGTTACTTGGTATGGTTCGATAGGGTGGCATAAATCGACTAAATCTTTATCTGGCAAGAGATTTAATTGATTAGTTCGCTCTAGATCGAAAACAGTTGACAAAAATCGCAGCAACACCTGTCTCTATAAGGGTTTCATTCCTTATAACCCCGTCCATTGCATAAGACAAACCGAAGAACCATAATTTAAGAGTTACTGATAATTGCCGATTGTCGTTATTTCTGCAAATTTGAGATGCACTCATCAGTTATCATTTATCAGTTATCAGATGCGAGTTATCAGTTCACTGATTACTGTTTACTGGACGGCTACGCCGTGCCTTTGGCAACACTGAAAAAAAGCTCCCTACTTCCCACTATCCTATTAAACAGGATTGAGAATGACTAACTATTTTCTCATCAGTCAGATCGAGGTAAAATTATAGATTATGGAATCACCGATCGAACGTTTTCGACTATCTCAAACCGCCAAAGATAGCCTAATAAAATTAAAACGCTACACCAAAATTGACCAATGGAATATCCTCTGTCGTTGGGCTTTTTGTCGTTCCCTTGCCGAACCGAGTCTCCCCTCTCCCGTTCCCATTCCTGCCGATAGCAATGTAGAATTATCTTGGAAAGTATTCGGGGGAGAAATGGCCGATATTTTCCTAATTGCCCTTAAACAACGTTGTCATCAAGACGGATTAGGAACCGATAAAGAAACTCTAACTCAACAATTTCGCTTACATTTACATCGCGGGATCGGTTATCTTGCCGGGGATACCAAGCTAAAGAAAATCGATAATTTAATCGAATTAGAGAGAGAAAATCTCAGAGAATCTTAATCAAGAATGATCTGTTTTCAGGGGGAGCGCATCTCAAACGCTATTGACAATTGGCCAATTTTGTGATGGTATTTAAAAGAGGGCGGCTATCGGGGGATGAGAAAAAATGGAAAATTTAATCGAGGAAGCACTAAGCCATCGAGCGATTAATCATCCGTATTTACTTGCTTTAGAAAAAGGAGAATTTCAACATATTGATGAAGTTCTGAAAGACTTTGCCAGTCAATACGGAGCTTATAGTGACTGGTTTTCCCGTTATTTAACAGCAGTAATATCAAAGCTAGAAAATCCCACTCATCGAAATCACCTGCTGAAGAACTTAGCTGAAGAAAACGGACATCTACACGATGAAGATCTCGAAGCAATCCGTAAATTAGGTATTAAGGACGAGTGGGTACAGGAAATTCCTCACCCACAGTTATTCAAGCGTTTTCAAGAAGCGATGGGAGTAGATAGCACGCAAACGCCTTGTGTTGAAGTGGAAATCTGGCGTGAATCATTCTTATCGCTGCTCCAGAATGGAAGTTCACTCCAAGCTATTGGAGCGATAGGTTTAGGGACTGAATCTGTTGTTAAATTTATCTACAAACACATTATTGAAGCGATCAAAAAACATACATCATTATCCTTGCAGCAATATGTATTTTTTCCTTTACATACAGAAGTGGAGGATGAACACAGCTTAACTTTAGTTGAGATTGCTAAAGAATTAGCCAGTGAAAGCGAACAGGCTGTTCTGGAATTACGGAAAGGAATGTTAAAAGCCTTAAATCTACGTGCTGCTTACTGGGACAATATGTATGAACGTGCGTTGGCGTTAGATCAATCTTTGACATCATCAGACCAACTCAAGATTGTTACGCTTTTCACTAAAATGATTAAAGGCAAAAAGCTGTCTAATCAGGAACAGGAACTTTTATTGCATCAAATCAATGATGTGCGTATTGGATTGACGGAAGACTTATCTACTGTTCCAGTGGAAAAACTACTACCCGGATTGAGTTCACTTTTGCTATACGGGATGCAAAGGGAAAAGCACAAGGAAGAAGTTCTGAACTTGTTAAATTGGCTTGAAAATCCATCTGGTGAATGCCAATGCTCTCAAACAATATTAAGGCTTGCTTCACAACTTTATCATGATTTTCAAACAGTGCGACTGGGAGTATTGACTCAAAAAATTAATGAACAAAAAAGCTTGACTCATGTGCAAGAAGGTAAAGAGCTTATTTCAACAATCAGCGCCAGCAACTTAGAAGCTTTATACAACAATAAGGTTGATAAACTCAATATTGATTTTAACGTATTTCGCCTGCCATTTGATCTAGAAGTTTTAGATCCACGCCTAGTTATAGTCAAGCCAGGAAAAGCGAATGAAATGCACAGACACGCACATGAAACCGTATTTGTATTTCTTCAGGGTCAAGGAAAAGTTATTGTTGATCAATACGAAAACGAAGTCGAACCGGGTACTTTTGCTGTTATTCCCCGTTGGTGTGTGCATCAATCTGTGAACTTAGGAGAAGAAGAGCTAATTTTTCTGGCGATAGCTGATTTCGGATTAACTGGTAAAAGTTTTATGGGTAATTAGGGTTTGCTGAATAATGGTAAAAACCTTACAGGAAAGGGCTTTTAGCTTGATTGAGAGCTTCCCAAATGCACTTAAATCTGCTAGAATCTCTTAAAACCCTTGCATCACCCTTGCATCACCCTTGCATCTTCTC
>NZ_JAPZSZ010000098.1:0-6518 GCF_027532095.1 Microcystis sp. LE19-195.1E | reverse complement strand
TATTTCAAAAGCGAATATTTGAGGATCATTTACCTTAACACTCCAGTATTCACTAACTCCTAATTCTTCGTAGAGCAAGCGTTTATTACCTAAGTCATCATTGAGGGTAGATTTTGAGATTTCAATGACTAAATCTGGTGGAGGATACTGATTTAAATCAATAATCGAAGTCCCATTTGGTATCAGATTCGCTTTCTCTCCTAGATAGTAAGATATATCTGGCTGCACTTCTCTAATTCCTCTTTTGCGATAGGAACAAGTGGGGAGTCCTTGAAAAGGAATTTCTTTGAGGATAGCGTAGAGACTCACCCCCAAAAAGACAACATGATGATCTCTAGCGTGTTCAAATCCAATAGGAGTCATTTCTAATCGATAATAGCCATTGTAATAATAACTTTTTCCTTGATTCTCTGGGAGGTGGTTAATTGCTGCTAAGTATTCTTCCCAACTAGCTTTAATCCATCGGTCAGTTATCCCCCTAGTTTCTAACTGTTGCATAGTTATCCAGTCCCGCTTTCAACTTTTCCTCTAATTATAGCAACTATTGCTTAAATCAGAACCAGGGAACTGAGCAAGTATAATGATAGAATAGATTAATCGAGGAAAAATTAGCCCAATTATGACCACAACTTATGATTATATAATTATCGGTGGTGGTATCACCGGTTCTGCCTTAAGTTATGAACTAGCTAACCTAGGCAGTCGAGTCCTCTTATTAGAAAAAGAAACCCATCCCCTCAACGCCACTTTCTACAGTTACGGGGGTTTAGCCTATTGGTCGGCCACCACAGAAATCCAGAGAAAATTATATCAAGAAGGTCGAGAAATTCAGCGCAATTTATCGCAGGAATTGGGCATAGATAACGAATACCGGGACATAGAGCTAATTCTCACCGTTAACCCCGAAGATGATCCAGTCGCTGTGGCCGAAAAATTTGCTATCTTTGCTATTACTCCCGAAATTCTCGATCCGCAAGCAGCGATCGCTTTAGAACCTCTATTAAATCCCGCAGCTATCTCCGGAGTTTTACGACTGCCCCACGGTCACATCAACGCCGAAAAAACTAATCTTGCCTATCAACAAGCTTTTCTACGTCTGGGAGGCAAGATTATTCGGGAAGCTGTCATCGAATTAATTGAAACTGCATCGAGAATTACCGGCGTAAAAACTCCTAAAAATAATTATTATGCTGGGGAAACTATCGTTTGTGCGGGGGGATTAACCCGGTCTTTACTGCAAAAATCCGGTATTACTGCTCCCGTCTATTTTACCCATGCCCAGGTGATCAAAATTCCCCCCACTGAGATCAAATTCAACACCCTAGTTATGCCCGCAATTCCTGCTAGATTGGTATTAGAGCAAAAAATTACCCAACTAGAAAATCAGGGCATTTGGCAGAGAGAAACCCCAGAAATAATTGCCAGTGTTTTAGAAACGGGGGCGGTACAATTCCGGGATCAAAGCCTTTATCTAGGGCAAATTAGCGCCATTATCACCGATCCAGACGGGATTTTAAACCCTCTGGCGGGGGAAAAAGCAATACGCGCCGCCGTGGGGACATTGCTGCCTTCTTTAGCCTCTCTCCCCGGCAGCTGTCATCATTGCCTAGTGGCCTTTGCCCCCTCGGGACAGCCCCTAGTGGGAGCGATCGCCGATAAAGTGGGATTGCAGGTATTTTCTGGCTTTACCAGTACACTTGTATCGGCTCCGCCCCTAGCCCGACGTTTCGCACGTCATCTGCTGGGGGAAAATGACGAGATAATTACTAATTTAAGTAGTCGTGCAAAATTAATTTCCTAGTCGAGACAGGAGACTCCGAGACGGGGGACTCCGAGACAGCTATCAGGGATCAGATTTGAATTTTTAGTTCACTGTTTACTGATCACAACAAAAAGCGTTTGGCTGACGGGTGACGGCTTGGATGTGTAATTAATTTTGCTTAGGTACTTAACCAAATAATAGAGTTCTTGCATAATTAATTTTTGAGAGTGCAAAAATGATAAAAATAGACATAAAATTGCATAAAACTCCTAAATAGAGCATTTAATTGATTAATGCTCATTTTTAATTCTCCTGACGACCGGCTACTGGCTCCTGACTCCTCACCTAACGGAAGATTTTTGATTTTTGCAAGAGGTCTAATTATCGCCTCTTTACAAAAGTACTGATAGTTGCCATTAATCCTAATCGACTTTTTCCAACTGCCAAAGAATTTGGTTTCCCTCGCGTCTGACCCGGGAGATTACCCAATTTCGCCACGGCCAATGGTCGCCTCGACTGGTAACGGCACCTGGATTAATATCCATTAAATCGGCCACTTCGGCGCTGGTAATCAAATAACCTCGATTGGCCACTTCATCGGCAATGCGTAGGGTTTCGATGAGATTTCTTAGCTGGCCAACTCTTTCTCCCCGGGGTAATTGGATTTCATCGCCAGCGCTATTAGGTGGTTCATTCATAGTTAGGGTCTGGTCAAAGTTTATTAACAATTAAAAATTGTCGGTTGAGGCAAACAATCAAGCTTTCCTCTCGTTATTCTATCGATTCTATCAATAATAGTTGTCATCAAAACAGTCCTATCTTCTCGAATCTTACCGTCATATCTTTACTAAAACCCTAAAAACCTCTTGACAAAAAACACAAAATATAGTAAAGAAATCAGGGTAAGCTCATCTTAGACAATCCTTGACAAAATGAACTTTATCTGAGTTGCCTACCCACGATTCAGGCATATTTGAGGAGAATTCGCCATCTCAATTGTTGAGCAACAATCGACCAAATAGGTCGAGTTCCTAACTATTCTGATTGACTGGTATCACTTGAAATGCCCATGCTTATCACCAAATTGGCCAATTGTCAATAGGGTTTGAGATGCGCTCACCCTGGGGAAAGTAATCAGTTATCACTGATAACTGATTACTGATAACTGATTACTGACCTATGATAGCCGTTACCAAGCCTGAAATTTTACCGTTACTTCATCCCCTGATTGGACAATTAGCCACGGCAATTCTGTCCCACTGGGAAAATTATCTTGATTTGTCGCCCTTTGAGTTGCCGGAAGGTTTAGGCTATGTGGAGGGACGTTTAGAAGGGGAAAAATTAATTATCGAGAATCGCTGCTATCAAACTCCCCAGTTCCGCAAAATGCACCTAGAACTGGCTAAACTGGGCAATAGTTTGGATATCCTTCACTGTGTCATGTTCCCCCGTCCAGAATATCCGCTGCCGATGTTTGGATGTGATATAGTCTCCGGCAAAGCGGGAATCAGTGCCGCTATTGTGGATCTTTCTCCCACCAGTGGCGATAAAACCCTCTCTAGTGCCTATAATCAAGCTTTAGCGGCTTTACCTGGGGTCTATTTCGCTCAAGCTCGTGATTTGCCGCCTTGGGGTCATATTTTCTCGGAATATTGTCTGTTTATTCGTCCCGAAACCGCCGCCGAGGAACGACAATTTTTACAAAGAGTAACAGATTTCTTGACAATTCACTGCAAATGTGCTAAAGAAAGTCAGCCTCTTTCCGGGGAAGCGGAGCGCATTTATTTACAGGGACAACGGGATTATTGTAGTCAACAGCAAAAAAACGATAAAACTCGGCGTGTACTAGAAAAAGCCTTCGGTTGGGAATGGGCAGAGCGTTATATGACGGGTGTTCTCTTTGATCTGCCCGATTAAACTGAACTATCCCTTTCCCCCTTGATCCTAGGGTTGATTCATCGTAGGGTTGATTCATGAATCAACCCTACCTTCAATGGAGCCGACAATTTTTAACACCTACCTCTTATTTAGAGATTTTCTGCAACTTCATCGCTATTTTTCCCATTTTTGAACTCTCAAACCCTAATTAGGCCAGAAGTCTCTTGAAACTTAACAATATTAATAGACAAGGACAGGAAAATAATTGCTAGATTGATTTAGGTACAGTTAACTGTAACCGCGAGAACAAGAGAAAAAAAGCGGTTTTCCCAGGTAAAACCGCCAAAAAGCCCTAGCTTAATTTCTCGATTCTGACAATTAAATAAATATTAAAACAGCCGATGAATCTAACGAACTTTCCTTGGTTAACTGCCATCATCCTTTTTCCCATCGTCGCCGCTTTATTAGTTCCCATAATTCCCGATAAAGACGGTAAAACCGTGAGATGGTTTGCTCTGACGGTGGGATTAATCGACTTTGCCCTAATTATCTACGCTTTCTATAGCAGTTACGATTTCGCTAATCCCAATCTGCAATTAGTGGAAAGTTACCAATGGTTGCCCGAAATTGACCTAAGATGGTCTTTAGGAGCCGATGGCCTCTCCATGCCTCTGATTATCTTAACGGGATTTATCACCACTCTGGCTATCTTAGCGGCTTGGCCGGTGACTTTTAAACCGAAACTATTCTACTTCCTGATGCTGTTGATGTACGGGGGACAGATTGCGGTGTTTGCCGTACAGGATCTGTTACTGTTCTTCCTCGTCTGGGAATTAGAATTAGTCCCCGTCTATCTCATCCTCTCCATTTGGGGCGGTAAACGCCGTCTCTACGCGGCCACCAAATTTATCCTTTACACCGCCGGAGGCTCTCTATTCATCCTTGTAGCGGCGCTGACGATGGCTTTTTATGGCGATACCGTCTCCTTTGACATGGTGACTATTGCCGGCAAGGATTTTCCCCTGAAACTGCAATTATTCCTCTACGCCGGTTTCCTGATTGCCTACGGGGTAAAACTGCCGATTTTCCCCCTCCATACTTGGCTACCGGATGCCCACGGCGAAGCCACTGCCCCCGCCCATATGTTACTAGCGGGAATTTTGCTTAAAATGGGTGGTTATGCGCTCTTACGGATGAATATGGGGATGTTACCCGATGCTCACGCCGTTTTCGCCCCCGTTTTGGTGATTTTAGGGGTAGTTAATATTATCTACGCCGCCTTAACCTCCTTTGCCCAACGCAATCTTAAGCGCAAAATTGCCTATTCTTCCATCTCTCACATGGGATTTGTGCTGATTGGCATGGCTTCCTTTACCGATATTGGTACAAGCGGGGCGATGTTACAGATGATTTCCCACGGACTGATTGGGGCGAGTTTATTCTTTATGGTCGGTTGTACCTACGATCGCACCCATACCCTGATGTTAGACGAGATGGGCGGTGTCGGCAAGAAAATGAAGAAAGTTTTTGCCATGTGGACTACCTGTTCCCTCGCTTCCCTGGCTTTGCCCGGGATGAGCGGTTTTGTGGCGGAATTAATGGTATTTATCGGTTTTGCCACCAGTGATGCCTATAGTCCCACTTTCCGCGTCATCATCGTCTTTTTAGCGGCTATCGGTGTCATTCTCACCCCGATTTATCTCTTGTCCATGTTGCGAGAAATTCTCTATGGGCCGGAAAATAAGGAATTAGAAGAACACCATGCCCTAGTGGATGCGGAACCCCGGGAAGTCTTTATCATCGCTTCTCTATTAGTGCCAATTATCGGCATTGGACTCTATCCCAAAGTGGCGACGACAATTTACGATGCTACCACCAATAAATTAACCGCCCTAGCGCGTAATTCCGTCCCCAGTTTAGTCCAACAGGCAAAGGCAAAAACCCCTAGTTTCTCCCTTTATTCCCTAAAAGCACCCGAAATTTAAATGTAGGGTGGGTTAGGCGACGACAAGTTAAGCAGTTAACCAATAATTAAAAATTCGCCGTAACCCACCACATTATTGATCAAGAGAGGACTTATCAGGAATAAGTAGCTTTAACAGAAACAATATCTGACTTATTTCGGAACGCATAGCTCTGATCTCACCTTCAATCACATCAAAGCGTTTTGATATTGAATTCTTGTCATAATCAATAGGCATCGAGTCTTGAGTAGATAGATTGTTGAGTTTATTAGCAAGAGCTGCCCAACTATTAGCTTTTAATCCAAAATAATACTTAGCTTCATTTAGCGTTCTAAACTGCTGCTTAAGAGTATCAACAGTGAAGTTGATTGTCTGATAAACGCAAGCTTGGTTGTCTAGATCTTCCTCAACCATATCAACAACCTCACGAATAAGTTGATCGTGATTTTCACTAATCTGAGCGGCGGCTCCTAGTATACGAGAGGTCGCTTTAATCTGCAATTCAGTATCTTGTTGAAGCTGATCGGCAATTTTACGAACTTGTTCCCCCAATGTGCCTTTACGCTTTGGCTCTAGAGCAGGTGTTAACTCTTGACTCATGAAAAATCTCCTTTATTCCTGGACTTCCCCCGTATAAAAATACTAGCTATGGCTAAAAGTCTTACAGAGCCTGAGTTCAAGCAATACAATACCAATGAACTACTGGACACAAAATCCTGAAGTTCTTACGCCGATAGGGTTTGAGGCAAAAATTTTCAAATTTGACCTTTAGACCATTATAGCTTGTTTCGGGGCAGAAAATCAGCAAAAACATGGCTACAGAGGGAATCCCTTACTCTAGAGATTAATGACACTATCTGTTAAAATCAGGTTAGCGATCACTATACAGCCAACTCTACGGAATCGCTCTACTC
>NZ_JAPZSZ010000347.1:0-8087 GCF_027532095.1 Microcystis sp. LE19-195.1E | reverse complement strand
TCGCGGGCCCGATTTCTTCGCTGTCCTCAATGTCGATGGCAGCAGAGAGCGACAGGGTTGGGTAATTTGGGAAGAAGAGGGACGTTATCCTGACGTTATCGTGGAATTAACCTCTCCTAGTACCGCGAGAACCGATAAAGTCCGAAAAAAAGCCATTTATGAGGGAACCTTCCGCACGCCAGATTATTTCATCTACGATCCTTTCGATGGCAATTCTTTACAAGGATGGCATTTAGGAGCAGACCAACGCTACCATTCTTTAGAACGAAATGAGCGCGGCTGGTTATGGTGCGAAACATTAGGCTATTGGTTGGGAACTTGGGAGGGGACTATTGACCGAGAAACGGCAATTTGGGCGAGATTTTATGACCCGGAAGGCAATTTAATCCCCTTGCCAGAAGAAGCGGCACAAGAGCAAGCGGCCGCAGCACAAGAGCAAGCGGCCGCGGCACAGGAGCAGGCGGCCGCGGCACAGGAGCAGGCGGCCGCGGCACAGGAGCAGGCGGCCGCAGCACAGGAGCAATTAAATGCTACTCAGCAAGCTCTGGAAGCGGAAAGACAGCGTTCTCAACGGCTGGCGGCTCGTTTGCGAGAAATGGGGATAGAGCTATAGTATAGCTGTATTTGTTTAGGTGAGGAGGTAAACTACTGGTGTTCCTCCTCGCTTAAAGTCGGTTAATTTCTCCTTTCACGGTTGAGAGATCCTGCAATCCCAGTGTATTTGAAATCTAGCTCGACACCTGTTTGCTGCTGTGATTACCTTTTGACCAGTGGGTAATTATTGATCAGAGTTTTCTTTGATTCTTCCTTAAACAGTAAACAGTAAACAGTAAACAGTAAACTGAAAACTCAAATCTGATAACTGATAACTGATAACTGATAACTGATAACTGATAACTGATAACTGATAACTGATAACTGATAACTGATAACTGATAACTGTCTCAACTAGGAAATTTATTTGGCACGACTACTTATACTTATATGTCTAATCTATCTTTGGGCGCGCAACCTCCCCTCGAATTTATCCCCCCTGACCTTAATTCCTTGCTTTTAAAGGGATGTCAAATCTTTTTACCTCTTTGGTTACAAACTCAAACCAACTTAAGAGAAATTTCCGCCGCCAATCTAGAAACTTTAATCACATTTTATCAAAAAAGTCAAGAGAAAAAAGTCCGTTTACTGCTTGCTTTCCGTCATCCCAGTATTAACGATCCCTACTGTATGGCCTATCTTTTGTGGAAATTAGTACCCAAAAAAGCCGAAGAGTTAGGAATAAAATTAAACAAGCCAATTCACGCTCATTTTATGTATGATCGAGGGATTCCTTTATGGGCTGGAGAAAGGGTAGGATGGTTATATTCTAAGTTAGGTGGCACACCAATTCAACGGGGAAAAGCCGATTTAATCGGATTGCGTTCGGCTCGTCGTTTATTATTAGAAGGAGATTATCCTTTAGCCGCTGCTCCGGAAGGGGCAACTAACGGACATAATGAGCTTGTTAGCGCAATTGAACCGGGTATTTCTCAATTAGCTTTTTGGGGGGTGGATGATGTCAAAAAAGCTAAACAACAGCAAGAAGTAATTATTTTACCTATTGGTATTCAGTATTTTTATCTGACTCCAGTGTGGCAAGAAATCGAGCAAATTTTAACTAATTTAGAAAACGATAGCGGTTTAGAACCCACCCCGAATTCATCCCGAGAAGAAAAGGTTTTATACGAGCGTCTTTTTCGGTTAGGAGAAAGATTATTATCCTTAATGGAGGATTTTTATCGAGATTTCTACTATCAATCTTTGCCTGTAGTACCTGCCAATGGCGATGATCCAAACGAAACCCTAGCCAAACGTTTAGCCAATTTATTAGATGTGGCCCTACAAACCGTAGAAAAGTATTTTAATGTTTCTCCTAATGGTAATGTAATCGATCGCTGTCGTCGTTTGGAACAAGCAGGATGGGAACGCATTTATCGCCAAGAATTAAAACCCACTCATTCTATTTCTCCCCTTGAATTAGGATTAGCTGATCGCCTGGCCGATGAAGCTAATTTAAAAATGTGGCACATGAGAATTGTCGAAAGTTTCGTCTCAGTAACCGGTTATTATGTCAAAGAAAAACCCACCGTAGAAAGATTTGCCGAGACAATTTTATTACTCTGGGATTTAGTGACAAGAATTAAGGGAGGTAATCCCTTTTTTCGTCCCCAAATTGGTCAACAAAAAGCGATAATAACTATTGGTAAACCTATTTCCGTATCCGAGCACTATGCTGATTATAAAAGCGATCGACGCTCGGCCGTAGCCCAATTAACCCAAGATTTACAAACCAGTTTAGAAAGTTTAATTATTCATCAGTAGATAATTAGGGTTTGCTGAATAAGTTTGTTGGTGGGGTTAGGAGTCAGTTATCAGATTTGAGTTATCAGATTTGAGTTATCAGTTATCAGTTCACTGATTACTGTTCACCGAGAAAACCCCCCACTTCCCCGGGAAAAACTTTTTCACCTAGCTCTAGTATAGGAGATAGTACGGGAATCTGGAAAAACTCAATACCGAAAACCCTACCCCGGTCAGAGAATCTTTTATCTATCATAAGAGGGTAGAGATAAACCAACATCTCTAGCGTTAAGAAAACTTCGGAGGTGACTTATATGGCACTTATACGTTGGGAACCTTTCAGAGAAGTAGAAAGCCTACAGAAAGAAATGAATCGCTTGTTTGACCGTCTTGTACCGACTGATGTGGGCAATGGCGAAAAAATGGGGTTATCCTTCATCCCGGCGGCGGAAATTACCGAAACGCCAGAGGCCGTTCAGCTTAAACTGGAAATACCTGGTATGGAAGCCAAAGACCTCAACGTGGAAGTAACAGCCGATAGTCTGACCGTTAATGGTGAAAGAAAATCGGAAATTAAAACCGAAGAAGAAGGATTTACCCGCACTGAGTTCCGTTATGGTAAATTTCATCGGGTTATTCCTCTACCGGTTCGGGTTGATAACAATAACGTGACTGCTGAATACAAAGATGGCATTCTCAATCTCACTCTCCCGAAAGCGGAAGAAGAAAAAAATAAAGTGGTGAAAGTGTCCATCAATCCTACCATTGCTCAATGATGTAGTACTCATTGTCCGGTCTTAAGCGAAAGAGTTAACCTAGTGTGATTAAACCAAAGCGGGAGTATCAAACCATACTTCCGCTTTTAGCTTCCTAAACCTTTAACTTAAAACTTCTAACACTGCTTGGGGTGATAATTTATCTTTAAACCAGATAACCTGAGCGGGTAGATTTTGAAATTTAACTCCGGCTTTTTCTAGATTTAACCGTTCCGATACGGCTAAAATTAGATTATTTGCTTGGGCCGATTTAACCTGTAAAAATTTCTTTTGTAGGTATTCTGGTCGCCAATAACCAACAATTTCGAGGAGAAAAACGCGACCATCGGGATGCACTAAACGGAAATCGGGAATCATCACTCCTCCGGGTAAAGGCACTAAATCCACTTCCCTTTCTAGTTGCCATTCAGTTTTTAACTGTAACCAACGTTTAGCGAAAGATTCCTCTAACATACTATCGTAGGGTTTACCTGGGGAATAGTGGGACACCAGACCACAGTTATCCTCTAAATTGAACTGTTGTTTTTTAATAGTGCCTGTATAGGAATCTTTATACTGTAATTGTGCCTTCAGATTCCAGTGAGTAACATGGAGTAAGGCAGGAATTAATTTAGCGATTTCAATGCCATAACGACTGTTAGCTTTAAATAAACTGGTGGGACCATCGATAGTAATAGTAAATCCCGTGTCGGCATCCCCTTCGATATAAGTCATTAAACGAAATAGTTTTAGATAGCGAAAGAGATATTTATATTCCCCCGGATCGTTGCGGTGGACGTTGATGATTAAATAACTGGCCCGATAAAAAATACCTTGAATTTGCGAGAGGTTAAAACGATGAATTAAGTTTTCGGGGGTGGGAGCATCAAATTGAGTGAGAATTTTATTCTCTGCTAAATCAGCATAGAGTCCTTTTTCTAGAGCTACTGGAAAAATTTCTTGATTTAATTCTTGGCTGAGTTGCTGGGCAATTGTTTGAAGAATTAGCGATCGATTTTGGGGAATAGGAACAAAGTTAGCCGCTTGTTCAAAAACTCTTTTTCTTAATTCCTGCGGTTCTAAGGGACTAATAATCTCAAAGGTGGCAAAATGATTGGTTAATAGGTGAGCAAATCCCCGTTTAATTTTATAATCGGGACTGTCTCCCTCCAAGATTAGGAGTTTTTGGCTTAATTCTCCCTTAGTTTGACCGATACTTTCCTGAAAACAGGTGATTTGTTCTTGAGCGATCATCAGATAATCAGGAGCGATCGGTAAGCGTTTGGGAATAATTGTCTCGCCATTTTGACGGGAAATCAATAAATCGGTCGGTAACATGGCAAGCTAGAGAAGAATAATCAGATGGGGAGAGGTGGGACGACAAGGAAAGGTCGAAACCCCAAAAATCCCCCGATTCTAACTATTTTGGTCGATATAACGCTCTAAATCCTCGATTACACGGGTTAATTCTGCTTCTGTGGTTAAGCGTAGGCGATCGTCACGAACCGTTAACAAAACTTTAGCCGAAAAAGGACTCGGATAAATATTGGGATTACAAAACACTTCCAGAAACACATCACCAGTGTGCTGATATTCCAGCGGTTTTTGGGGTTGGGGTTTACCCCCACTAGCGGCATTACTGGCGATCGCTTTCAGGTGATCGAGTAAAATATTAATTTCCCTTTGCAAATCCAGAGCAGCACTGGGACTGAAACGAAAAGTAACGGAACCTTGCAAGAGATTAAGAGTTAAAGGAATCATGGAAAAAATCAGGTTAAGAGAAAGCCTGAAGTCAATTATATTAATTTGGGGAAATTTAGGGAAATTGGGTTTTGGGGGATTGTTCAGTCATCAGTAATCAGTAAACAGTAAACAGTAATCAGTGAGGTTCTTCGTTACTTGGTCTGGTTCGATCGGGTGATCGCTAAGTAGGTGGGTGGAATTAAATATAAGATGAACGTAGGTTGGGTTGAAGCATGAAACCCAACGCCTAGGTTCGGTTTGATCGGGTGATCGCTAAATGTCTTTCTATATAATGGTTTCATCCCTTATAACCCCGTCCATTGCATAACAGGAACCGAAAGGCCATCAGTGAACTGAAAACTCACCACTGATAACTGAAGTTACCGACGGGGAACGAGATTAATCCGGCCCTCGTCCATTTCATCCATGAGTAACTCTAGGGCCTCGTAATCCACATCGGAAACGTAGCCAAGACGAGCGAGGAGTTCATTAATTCCGTTTTCGATTTCTGGCGTGATTTGACGATAATATAGGGCTTGTTCCACTAATTGGCGGATAGTCGGCTGGGTATCCACAATTTCCTTACTCTAGTTCAATAAATCTAGTTTCTGTATCCTGCTTTACTTTATTTCAGCAAAAATACCAGTATAATGCTGGTTCATCATCAGTCATTCGGGATTAGAGCTTAAACCTAACGACTTTCCCCTGGTATTCGCCCTAATAAGCCTTGATCACTGTTCCTCTTGACTCCCCGGATCATCAGGTTAACCTAAAAGTGGTTCCTTCCCACAGGGGAAAGATTAAAAAAAGATTAATCTTTTCAGGAGAGAGGAAATTTATCGAGACCGGGGTTGCAAAATCAGAAAGTTAGGACATAATAGCGGTATCTGATCTCCAGTTAAAAGGTTCATTTATGAATTTCAAAGCCCAGCCATGAAAAGTCCTGTAAAAGTCCCGGAAATTGCTCTATTTGAGCCAAACGGCTATATTACCGCCGCTAACGTCCTAGAATTTCAAGAGCAGCTCACCAATCTGGTTAACCAGAGTCGCTCTATCACTTTTCTCGTGGATATGAGTAGGGTGGAATTCCTCGACAGCGCTGGATTAATGGCTTTAGTTACCGCCTTTCGTCTGGCTCAAAGTCAAGAAAAATCCTTCAATATCTGTTCTATTCCACCTTCAGTCAAGATTATCTTTGAATTAACCCAACTCGATCGGGTTCTCTCGGTTTTCCCTAGCCGTGCTGACTTTGATGCTGTTATCACCCTCCCCCAAGCGGCCTAAGCAGACAAAATAGGGTTTCTCGCCGCAATTTCTCGGCTACAATCTCAATTCTCCCCGTAAATCACCTCTTGACCGGGCAGATTCCCATTTGTACAACCGACTCCTCAGGACAACAATTTTTCTCAAGGAGAGCCATTATACTGTTGAGATGGCTCTCCTCCTTTTTGGATATTATTTCTGGGACAAACTACCGTACACTTGTTCGGAGCAGATTACAAAAGACTGTCTGTTAAGAAATTCCATCACTTTAGTGATGACAGAGGGGAAGGGGGCCAAGATGGTAGATAGGTAATGAGTAGTAATTTCCTAGAATCCATGACAGTCAAAAATCTCCAGTATGCTTATTTTCCCGGTTGTGTCGCCCAAGGTGCCTGTCGGGAACTATATCTATCCACGGCAGCCCTGACGGAAGCTTTGGGGATTAATTTAGTCGAACTCAAAAAAGCTGCCTGTTGTGGTTCGGGAACCTATAAGGAAGATTCGCAACTCTTGGAAGATACCGTCAACGCGCGCAATATTGCCCTAGCGGAAGCCCTCAATTTACCCCTGTTGACTCACTGTAGCACCTGTCAAGGAGTGATCGGTCATGTGGACGAGCGCTTGAAGGAAGCAAAGCATAATAATCCCAATTATGTTGAGGAAGTTAATAATTATTTACAGAAAGAACATTGTTCCCCCTACCAAGGTACGACGACGGTTAAGCACCTACTCTGGGCAATTGTCGGCGATTATGGCTTAGATAATCTGGCGGCCAAGGTGATTCGTCCCTTATCAGGCTTAAATTGTGCCAGTTTTTATGGTTGTTATCTCCTGCGCGCCCAGGATACTCTCCCCTACGATAATCCTTTTCAGCCGGAATCCCTAGAAAATGTCTTTCGGACCGTGGGAGCAAATCCGATTTATTATCAAGGACGCACTCAATGCTGTGGTTGGCCCCTGTCCAGTTATGCCACCACCCAATCCTTCCAAATGGCAGGAAAACACATTTTAGAGGCCATGGCAGCAGGGGCCGATTGTTTAGTCACCCCTTGTCCTTTATGCCATCTTAATCTTGATTCCCGACAACCGGAAGTGGCAAAAGCGATCGGTCGAAGTTTAGGTTTACCTGTGTTACATTTTTCCCAATTAGTCGCTTTAGCGCTCGGAGTCAGTCCCGATCGTTTAGGATTAGATCGACACATCGTTTCCACCAAATCCCTCTTAAAGAAATTGGGGTTTTAGAACTCAATCAGGAGTGTTAGCAATGGATTGGTTAAAAAGAATTTTCGGGTTAGATAAACCGGCAGATGCCGCTAGTGCGATTGCGGGGAAAGCCGCTGCTGCGGGTATTCCCCCCGAAAGAGTCGGATTAGATGGAAAATACGACGAAAGCGGCCTAGCTAAACGAGTAGTTTTAGCTTTTGACGAGACACCGGATTTAGCTGATGAAGACAAATTGTGGGTCGCTCAAACTGGTGGTAAAGTTGTACTAAAAGGCAAGGTTTCCCATCAGGCGACTTTAAATAAAATGGTTGCGATCGCCAGTAAAGTTCATGGAGCAACCAGCGTCGATACCAGTCAAGTAACTATTGGGTGAAGTCGAACGGCTGTTAACCTCTTGTAAAAATCAAAAATTGTTGTTAGGGTTAGGAGTCAGTCCTGATGCAACAAGTTACACCGCCAAACATGAAAATATTCTGATCCTAAATCTGGTTATTAAAAACGGATTATTTATTCCCCCTTTTGCATGAGTGCCTCTCCTGATATGTAGCCTAGACTCAAGGGATTTAGTATTACTTCCGACTTTATCGCTCAATCCAAGCTTTTGGGGGGTTCTACCCCCCAAACCCCTAGGGTTGATTCATTTAAATTAAGTACAGCTGATTTTGAGTCAATAAATTTGAATGAAAATTCTCAAGTTTATCTTTTTCTAATCAAAAGAGTTAGTCACAATAACTAATCTTTAGTCCTCTGCCAATATTTATTATG
>NZ_JAPZSZ010000162.1:0-5010 GCF_027532095.1 Microcystis sp. LE19-195.1E | reverse complement strand
AAGCTTTTCTGGTCGGAACCCCCTAAGCCGAGTTTTCAAGGTGCTGCGCCGTCCACTTGGTTTTCGAGACTGGCCTTTTAATTCTAACGTAAAGCCAACCTAGAACGGCGGGGTTTCAGACCCAAAATTTCCGATGAGGAGCTTTTTGCCTGACTGACGGACATATTTTCAACACAATAAGTGGTCGTGCCCAATTAATTTCCTAAACCTTGACGAGGAATTCTGTAAACTTCGATCAAAAGCCGCGTAAATTCTGTATTTTCTCTGGAAGTCTTAGATATAGCTTTTAAAATTGTGATCGTAGCGGTAGGCTAATTCAGATCAATTAAACTTCTTCCTCACTCCCGACTTTGTTAGTACCATGAAACCTAACTCTGGCCGTAAACGGTTATTATCCCTGATATCTGCCGTTTCTTGTAGTTCCCTCTTGATTTTATCCCCTCTAGCCCAGAGAGCGCAAGCAGACGATATTACGGATGCCCTAGAAGCGGTAATTGAATATACGGCTCAATTACACCAGATCAATTTTAAGTATTTGTTAAGCGATGGCCCGATAACCACTCCCTGCGGCGTAATTTCCCTAGCGGCTTTCTGCACTGTAGATAATACAGTCTATGTCAATCTCAAGCAAGTTACTGGTATTAGCGATAATCCTTTATTTCCCCTTTATGCCGTCGCTCACGAGGCCGCTCACGCTGTTCAGTGGAATCGGGGTATTGGTGGCATCGATGAAGGTGGGATGAGCATCGGCATTGAATTACAGGCCGATTGTCTAGCGGGAGATACCCTTTCTTGGTTATTTACCGAAGCTAGAGGTTTATCCAAACAGGATTATATAATAGCGGGAAAACTTCTAGCGGAAGCCGCTTCGGAAGTGGGCGATTTTGAAGCTCCTAATCGCTCCCACGGGACACCGCAACAGCGAGGTGATTCGGTCTTACAAGGATTCTACGGGGAAAATCATGAAGCTTGTATGCGTTAACTAACACTCAAGGCTATATTTCCCCTAGAATGCCTAAAAAAGCCTAAAAAACTACTGTAACCCTAACCAAGATAACAGACCTTGGCCAGTTAGATACTCGATCAACAGGGTGATCACAAAACCAATCATAGCAGCCCTACCGTTGAGGCGCTCGGCATAGTCATTAAAGCCAAATTTGGGATCTTCTAATTTGGGGGTTTGAGTCGGTTGTGGTTCAGTCATAATCTTTACAGGCTGTTTACATTTCTTTACTATTCTAGCGGAGTTAGAACTTAGGTTGTAACTAATTTCTAACTCCTCCCTATTTGCCCTAATCTCGACCGTTAAGGGCGATTAAAAGGCGCAGAATAAAGATAAATAGGTTGATATAGGTCAAATACATCGATAAAGCAGCACTAAGATACTGTTCATCTCTGTAGGTACGGGGCAAGATGTAAAAGTCCACCACTGCCGAGCCAGCAAACAAGAAAACCCCGATGCCAGAAATGGCGATTTCTAACCAGGTGGGAGTAGCGCCACCAAAGATAGAGAAAATTAGCTGACCAATGAGAACAATAAAGAGAGCGAGAATACCGATGCTAACGGTTTGAGTCAGGGCTAAACCATCTTTTTCCGACAGATTCGAGCCGATATTCCGTCCCAACACAAAAGCAATGCCGCAACCGAGGGCAGCAATTGCTACTCCTCGCAAACCGACACCGGAAGTACCTAAGGCCACATAGACGATTCCACTGAGAGTATAGCCAGAAAGAAGACTATAGAGAGTCAGCAGGGGCAGAGCAGTGCCTGTATTGCCTCTTTCGGCAGTATTACGGGCGACAAAAAATAAAATAATCTCGGCAATCAGAGCGACAAAGAAAGTCGGGAAGAAAATCTGGGGATAGGATTGGATCACACCTAAACCGCCATAGGTTCCCACCGCAGTCAAAATTAGACCGCCACCGAGATAGGGCAGGGCCTTGGGGATAACATTAGGGCCGATAAGAGCTTGGCTTTTAGCCTCGCGTAAAGCTTGACGAAAGTTACTGGTATTACTCATGGTTACTAGGATTCGAGATACTTGTCTCAATCAATCTTGTTAAACAGAAACTATTCTTGATTAGTTCGTCAAGAATGCCGAATCGCAGGGAAGAAAAAAAAGTAATTTTTCCCCCAGCATCGATTCCCTCTTGATTGTAACGAAAAGACTAGGGATCTAGCTAGAAGCCACAGTTTTCTCCCCTCTTGACCTTTTAAGTTACCGTAAACAGAAGCCCGATTCAAGGCGATAATGTCCCGTAAACTGAATATTTCCTGTTTTTATTAACTACAATCTTTTAGAGTATCCCCTGACCTAAAGCCAAACCTGTCACCAACATTCCTAACACTAGAAAAGGCTGGGCGCTGGCTTGATATTTGACATCATTTTTGAGCGGATCCCGCAGAAAATACATATCTTGGAAAGTGATCTGAGGGATAATTAATAACAGTAAAATAGCGGCATAAAGATTCTGATGAATACTAATCAGATAACCCGCAATTCCTGCTTGAAAAACATCGATCATAATCACGCAAATCCAAGCCGAGGTGGTAATTCCAAACATAACTGGCAAGGATTTTAAGCCTAATTTTTCGTCACCTTCCACACTTTTAAAGTCGTTAACTACAGCAATGCCTAACCCCGCTAGACTATAGATGAGGGTTAAGATCATAATTGTCCAATTTAACTGACCAAAAAGGGCGTGACCAGCCCACCAAGGTAATGCTATATAACTAGCACCGAGGGCATAATTTCCCAGCCAACCATTTTGTTTTAATTTTAAAGGTGGCGCTGAATAAATATAGGCGATAAAAGAACCAAATAGGGTTAAACAGAGCATGATCGGGAAATCATGACCGGCCCAGCGATCGAGAAGATAAGCTATTCCTAACCCACCCGCTAATAAAACCAAAATCTGGCCGACTACTTGCGGAATAGAAATTGCCCCCGAAGGAATCGGGCGATAGGGTTCATTAATTGCATCGATTTCTCGATCGTAAAAATCATTTAAAGTTTGGGTATAACCGGTCATCAATGGACCGGAAAGTAACATACAGGTGGCCGCTTTTAAGACATCTTCTAAAGACCAAGTATAATTCCCCGATGAAGCAGCCCCACAGACAACCCCCCAAATTAGGGGAATCCAAGTGATCGGCTTCATCAATTGTAAGCGGATTTTCCAGAGGGAAGTTTCTGCCGATGAGGCCCCTTTCATGCCCAATAATTGGCGAGTTTTGGCCGCTCGATCGTCCTTGTTTTCTATCTCGGTGTTCGACATAATCCCTTAAAAAGAAATGATTAAGTAACCGTCTTGGAATTTTGCCCCTTTTACCGCTCGTCCGGTTAGAGGCGGTGGTACATCAATATTACGCCGTTGCTCCCCCGCTTCGATGGTTAATTCTGGACCCGATTGCGTCAGTTTTACCTGTTTTTTCTCGAATCCGGGTAAATAAACCTTGACCTGACCGGCTGCCGTATCGATTATTAACGGTTTGGGCGGCTGCACCGTGAGAAAATTGGGTAACTCGGCGATTAACTCCTGCCAATCTTCTCCTTGACGGTAGGGTAAAATCGCAGCCGGCAGCGGGGCAAAATCCTCCGTGGCACTCTGACAGCGATTAAAAATCACTCCCCCCACATTTAAACCGATTTGCTGCGCCGCACCCCAAAGATATTTGGCATCTGCGATCGCAAGTGGATCATCATTGGTGACTAGATAGGCTAAAACTCGCCGAGGATCGGCTAAAGCGGAACGTCCCTCGTCTAGAATGTTATTATCGGCCTTCTTCCCCAAACCATCGGGGTTAAAGGAGAAATTCAGCACGGCAGCGGCAATCGGTTGGAAAAAGGGAGAAAGGGTGCGACCAATCTCGGAATCACTGAAAACCTGCCGAAAACGCCGTAAATACCAGCCACCCACCTCTGGAATCCCCAACATTCTCAGGCTGTTGATATCTCCGCTGCCGTCGTAGATGATGACATCGTAATTTCCGCTTTTATCCTGTTCCCGCAGGAAATTTAAAGCTAGAGCTTGATCCATTCCGGGTAAAATGCCCAACTCTTGACCATAAACATTTTTCAAGGTGGGAGAACGCAAATACTGCTTTTCCAGTTCCTTGACTTCTTCCCAACTTTTTTCTAGTAAGTGGGTACTACTAAGCTGGACAACCGAGAGATTAGGCGCAATTTCCGTAATAGAGGAGCTAGGGGAGGCCTTGAGGAGTAATCCCCAAGCAGGGCCAGAATCTTGACCGATCAAGAGAACTTTTGACCCCAGACCAGCCATTTTTCTTGCCGAAGCGATCGCTATCGTACTGCGACCGCTGCCCCCCTTGCCCAAAAAGGTCAAAATTAAGGACATAGTTAATTCCTAAGCGTTATATTTAGATGAGTTTGAGTTCATCCTCAAAAAACCAAGTAGCGGTCTTATCATCGAACAGGACAACAGCACCAATACCGCTGCCATCGGTCATCTTAAAGTTTTTGATGACACCCACTTTACCCAATTTACCCGCTACATCCGAGTTAACGCGGTCTCTTAAGCGACAGACCTTGACTTTTTGCCCGATTTCCATTACTTCCACAGTTTTAATAAGACGATAATTCAATAAACCAATCCTAAGTTTAATATAAATTCGTGTCAGATAAACCCCCCAATGCTCTTCAGTTATCGGTCTTTCTCAGATCATCTGCACTTAGCGATCATATATACTAAGTAGTTGGACAAAATCAACTTCTTGGTTAGGATGGGCAAGAGGCAATAGGCAATATGCAATAGGCAATAGGCAAGAGGTAAGCCGCCCCGATGTCGGGGGGATTGGGGGGGTAAGAGGCAAGAGGTAGTTAGATATGTGCAATTAATTGGGGTCTGCTGAAAAAGTTTTTCCTAGGGGCAGGGTGTAGGGTGTGGGGTGTGGGGTGTGGGGTTTTACCGATTTTGAGGGGGTCAATTACCTAATTTTCAGGGAAAAAGTCCCTGAATTTCCCCCTGATCACTCCCATATCTGGT
>NZ_JAPZSZ010000253.1:0-12572 GCF_027532095.1 Microcystis sp. LE19-195.1E | reverse complement strand
AAAGTACGGGCGAAGCATTCGGGCAATAACCTATCGGTGAAACCGTAGATTTTTTATCCGAATGCTTCGCCCCTACAGGACGCGGGCCGATGAAGACGCAAGGTTTTGAAGCACGATTCTCTCAAAATCTTGCACCTGTTTCGCTCGTAAAGCCACAAAACCCTTACCTTGCCTACATTTCACATTTATTCAGCAAGCCCTAAATGGAGATAGGGAAAATCACAAAAACTGTCACCTTTTTTACTTTTTCCTTGATATCCCGTGTCTAGCTGGCAAATTCCCCCATCGGTAGAGCTTCCCCAAGAGTTTTTAAAAATAGTCCAAGACTACACCCCAGAGTCGGATGGCAGCGTCGTGGCACAAATATTATGGCATCGCGGTGTCCGGGATATGGCGACTCTGGGGACGTTTCTGGATGAGAAAGCTTATCAGTCAAAAACTCCCTTTGATTTTGGGCAAGAAATGAACTTTGCCGTCAAAAGACTGGAAAAAGCCCTCAATAAAGGGGAAAAAGTGACTATTTGGGGTGATTTCGATGCCGATGGTGTCACCGCTACCAGTGTACTCTGGGAAGGATTGGGGCAGTTTTTCCCACCCTATCAACAGTTAGATTATTACATACCCGATCGCCAAAAAGAATCCCACGGCCTCAATTGTCCTGGTATCGAGAAACTAGCGCATCAAGGAACCAGTTTAATCGTCACCTGTGACACGGGAAGCACGAATATCGCCGAAATTGACTATGCAAACAGTCTAGGTATCGATATTATCATCACCGATCATCATACCCTACCCGACGAGCGCCCCGAGGTGATTGCCCTGATTAATCCCCGCTACTTTGTGGAAACCCATCCTTTCTATCATCTTTCTGGGGTTGCCGTTGCTTATAAATTAGTGGAAGCGATGTATTTAACCCTGGCAGATATTCCCAGAAAACCCCTAGAAAATTTACTGGATTTAGTTGCGATTGGTTTAATTGCCGATTTAGTCAAATTAACGGGAGAATGTCGTTATTTAGCCCAAAAAGGTCTTAAAAAACTGCAAAACACTCAGCGTTTGGGAGTTAAAAAATTACTCGATTTATGTAACAAAACCGGAGATAGACCGATGGATATATCCTTCGGTATTGGACCGCGCATTAATGCCGTCAGTCGCATTTATGGCGATGCCAGATTTTGTGTAGAATTACTTACCAGTGAAGATGAAAAACGTTGTCACGAATTAGCTGAACAAGCGGAATTGGCCAATATTCGTCGCCAAGAAATCCAACGGGATATTATTAAACAAGTTCAGAAAAAACTAGAAAGAATTGATCTTTCCACCACTAATGTAATTATTTTAGATGATCCCCAATGGCTGGCGGGAATTTTAGGATTAGTTGCGGGACAAATTGCCCAAGAATACCAGCGACCAACAATTTTATTAAGTACCAGTGAGCCACCTTTTGCTAAGGGTTCCGCTCGGTCAATTCGTGATATCGATCTCTATCAATTAGTATCCTCTCAATCCCATCTTTTACATCGTTTTGGTGGTCATCCTTTGGCCGCAGGTTTAAGTTTAACTATAGAAAATTTACCGCTATTTATTGAGGGAATTAATCAACAATTGCGACGCACAGGAATTGATTTAACTTCCCTTTCTTCCGAGATAGAAGTGGCTGCGGTGGTGACGGTTTCCCAATTGGGAAAAAGTCTATTTAGAGAATTAAAATTACTGGAACCCTGCGGGATGGGTAATCCGACACCGAAGCTATTAATTCAAAATTGTTATTTTCACAATCTTTGGCATAAAAATCTTGAAGATTTCAAAGGCAGAAAAATCGCTTATCCCCGGACAACTTTTGAGATCTGGGATAGTTCAATCGAGCAGGGATTCCCCGGTATGTGGTGGGGTCATCACAAAGACGAAATTGCTGCCGATACCCGTTATGATGCCGTAGTCGAATTAGATTTTAATACCTACAAAAATCGCTATGAAGTGCGCTTAATTGCCCTGCATCCCTATCAACAAGAATCCCTAACCTATAGCAATAAAAAAGATTTTTTAATCGACAATCGCCATCGAGAAATTAATCGAGAAGTTAGCCAATTAAATCCCCTTTTTCTCTGGGAATGTCCCCGGGATTGGACAAAACTTTCCCGGGAATATCAACAGGCAATTTTACGCGATAAAAAGTTAGTTCTTGCCTATGCTAGTCCTTTGAAAAAATCCGCTCACACCACATGGATAAACCTTGTCGGGATCGGGAAATATTTAGCTAGAACTAAAACCAGCATTTCCTGTCAACAATTACAAAACCGCTTAAACCTCAGTTATCATACCCTAGAATTAGGATTAATTTCCCTAGCAGAAAATGGCTTTAAAGTCAAGAAAAATCAAGAAAATTTATCCTTTGAATTAGTCAATCATGAGGCAAAAATTAATAAGATTGAGCAATTTCTAGAAGCGGTGGCCCTAGAAAACTTTCTCCAGCAATACTTTGCTACTGTTCCCCTAGAAATTCTGCAAACAATTCTTAATCATGAAGACTCGATCGATTTCTAGTTATAACCCTTATTTACTGATTACTGATTACTGATTACTGACTCCTAAATCCCTATCACCCTATCACCCTATCTCCTGACGACCGACTCCTGACTCCTGATTACTGGTCACTGATTACTCCTTGACCGAAGAATTTCGGGGGTTTTGCCAGGGTATAAACTTCCGTATTTTGTGCGATTGCTTGACGAATATAGAGAGGAGTTTGTAACATTCCTAGTAAACTCATGCCATCAATTAAACGTAATCCTCCCGTAGTTGTATCGCTGATTAATTCATCTACCACGTCCGGATCGGGACGAGTATTTAAAGGATGATTAGCACAGAGAGTAAAACCCCAAGGGGAACCATAACTAGGAGTGGGAGCGCAATAGGAATGAACGTAGGGAAAAACTGCTTTTAAAGTATTCACCAAACGCGCATGATACATCACCGAAGGAGGAGAAACCGGGCCAGATTGGACAACAACAATGCCATTTTCTGCCAAAACTCTTTGTAGTTTTTCAAAGTATTCTTTCGTGAATAGGGGGAAAGAAGGACCCTCTTCGATGGGATCAACCAGATCGGAGATAATAATATCCCATCGATCGTTAGTGGTGTCTAAAACTTCTAAAGCATCAGCGACAACTAACTCAAAACGAGGATCATCAAAAGTGCCTTGGTGCATTTCGGGAAGATGTTCCTTACAAGCTGCCACCACATCCCCATCGATATCGATCATCATCACTTTTTCGATGGTTTTCCAACGCAATAACTCCCGCGTTGTCGCACCTTCACCACCTCCCAGAATTAAAGCAGTTTTTGGTTCTTGGTGGGCAATCATTGCCGGTTGCACTAATGCTTCATGATAAATAAATTCATCCCCCGTACAAGATTGCCATTTGCCATCCAGTACCAAGGCTTTTCCATAGGCCCCCGACTCAACAATATACATCTCCTGAAAAGCGGTTTTTTTGTAGGCTAAAATCCGCGAAACCCCATGACTATAAATGTCCCAGGGGGTAATATATTCGTTAACCCATAGATCCGCTTTTAGTTCACTTCCTGCCATAACTAATCCTCCTTGGGGTGAAAAAGGCACGATCTATCATTATACAACAATTGACAAAATTCGATCGATAACCTGAAATTATCTCCAGGTAATCCCGAAGCTGCCGATAATCGATCGCTGAAAAACGTTAAGCTAGAAAAGATTAAGTAAGTAGTTATAATTAAATTGAAGATAGATTTTGCCTCTGATCCCCCCTGCCCCCCTTGATAAGGGGGGTGCCGATCCCCCCTTAATCCTCCCTTAATCCCCCCTTGACAAGGGGGGTATTTGATAATTTTTAACGCCTACCTACTTAGCTCCAAGTAAACTTCTAGCCACTAACCTATGACCAAAAACGAGACTACCGAGAAAAAGATTTTTCTCCTAGATTTTGAGAAACCCCTCTACGAATTAGAATCCCGCATCGAACAGATTAAAGAATTAGCCCAAGAAAATAGCGTAGATGTCTCGGAACAAATTAGTCAACTAGACGAACGAGCTAATCAATTACGTCGTGAAATTTTTAGCAATCTCACCCCTTCCCAAAGGCTACAATTAGCCCGTCATCCCCGGCGCCCCAGTACCCTTGACTATATTCAAGCAATCACCGATGAATGGTTCGAGTTACACGGTGATCGCGGTGGTTGCGACGATCCCGCTCTTGTGGGTGGTGTTGCCCGTTTTAACGGTCGTCCCGTGGTGATTATCGGGCATCAAAAAGGCCGGGATACTAAGGATAATGTGGCTAGAAATTTCGGCATGGCTGCCCCCGGGGGTTATCGTAAAGCCATGCGTTTAATGGAACACGCCCATCAGTTTAATCAGCCAATTTTAACCTTTATTGATACCCCCGGCGCCTGGGCGGGGGTGGAAGCGGAAAAATTAGGTCAAGGGGAAGCGATCGCCTATAACCTCCGGGAGATGTTCCGTTTAGATGTGCCGATCATTTGTACTGTTATTGGCGAAGGTGGTTCGGGCGGCGCTTTGGGCATTGGGGTCGGCGATCGCCTGTTAATGTTAGAGCATTCTGTCTATACCGTGGCGACTCCCGAAGCTTGTGCCGCCATTCTCTGGAAAGATGCCAAAAAATCCGATAAAGCAGCAGTTGCCCTCAAAATTACCTCAAAAGATTTAAAAGAGTTAAATATTATCGATCAGATCGTTCCTGAACCCTCCAGAGGGGCCCATGCTGATCCGATTAGAGCGGCAGCCAATTTAAAAGCCGCTATTAGTGAAAATTTAGAGGCTTTATCTGTGTTAACTCCCCAACAACGGCGCGAATCTCGTTATCAAAAATTCCGCAATTTAGGCGTATTTTTAGAAGCTACAGCTTAATCAGTGATCAGTGATCAGTGATCAGTTATCAGATGTGAGTTTTCAGTGATTAGTTTGTTTTGTAGATTTGCTAGGGTTCAGCTTCAGTTTAAGGGTTGCACCGACAAAGCTATAATATTGATGGCAGGTTCAAAGACACACCAGATGAAACGGGACGAGGTGCTGGCAATTCTAGAGGCACACCGAGAACAGTTACAAAAACTAGGGGTGAAATCTTTGTCTTTATTTGGTTCAGTGGCCAGGGATGAAGCTGATGCCGATAGTGATGTAGATTTGTTAGTAGAATTCGATCGACAAGGTGGTTTTTTTCAACTTCTGCAAGTACAGTATTATTTAGAAGATATTCTGGGATGCTCTGTGGATTTAGGAACTCAGGATGCCTTAAGAGAACATTTACGGGAACCTGTGCTTGAGGATCTGATCAATGCCTTCTAGAGATTGGCGACTTCGCCTTCAAGACATTTTAGAATCTATCAGTGAAATTGAACAGCGAACAAAGGCAATGACGTTTGAGGAATTTGCCAAGAATCAAACAAATATCAAAGCGGTTCTCTATGATTTTATTATTATCGGAGAAGCAACTAGAAATGTACCGAAGGAAATTCAGTCTCGCTATCCTCTTATTCCTTGGCGTTTAATGGCAGGAATGAGAAATGTTGCAACTCACGAATATTTTCAAGTTAATTTAAGTAGAATTTGGGCAACAATTCGAGAAGATTTGCCGACCTTAGTACCACAACTACAAGAAGTATTGTCAAGGGAAAAAAACCAGAATAGTTGCGGGGCATTTGTCATATTTAGGGCTTGCTGAATGATGGTAAAACCCTTTGAAAATAAGACTTTTGACCTGTTAAAATCCGATGTTATACTAAATCCAGTTATTAAAGACGGATTATCTATTACCCCTATTGCCTCTCCTCATAAGTAGCCTATACTAAACGGATTTAGTATTAGTCCGATTATTTCCGAGTTATTAGTGGTAAATTAATCTTACCAATTAAAAGGTCCCAAAGCCCGATCGTTGTAATCGCCACCCTCGGCAATAAAATGAATGACCATCGATTTACGGGTTAGCAGGGTATTATTAATCTTCCCACCACCATGAATTAACATTCCGTGCCAGAGAAGAATCTCTCCTTTTTTAGCAGTAAATGATTGACAGTCATAATTCTGAGCGCGCTGGTTAACATAATCTTGGTATTGGGGAATTTGAGCGGCAGTAATATTTTTAAGATTGACGGCGGGATAGTCTGGAAAAAAGTCAGTTACTTTGATATTTTTATGAGATTTAGGATAAAAAATTAGCGGCCCAGCATCGGCGGAAATATCTTCCAAGGCAATCCAAACACCGACTAAATGATTAGCAGGATGAACATAAAAAACTGCCATATCCTCGTGCAGCCCCTGCTCTGTACCGTGCAGGAAGTTGATGGAATATCTCGGTTCGCAGGATTTGCCAATAATTAAATTAACTAAATCTCTCAGATTTTGATTGTCAAAAATTGCTCGAGCAGCGGGGGAAATCTCATGAAAGGCATGGAGTCGCCAAATAGAATTAACCAAGGCTTTTCTTTGCTCGATATCTAGGGCTAAAACTTGCTCGTGACTTAAACTCGCCGGTAGATTTTCTGCTTGAATGCCTTCAATTCTTAATCCAGGGATAGCCGATTCTAGGAAAAATAAATCGGCTAATTCCGCTACTAAATTATCGATCGCCGTTGCGGGAATTAAATCTTTGACAATACAATAACCCAATTCTCGCCAATGGTCAAGGAGTTGATATTCTCGTTCGGAAATTCGCCGTTGTTGACGAGCTTTTTGCAGGGATTTTTCGGCTTGCGATCGCTCTAACCAGGGTAATTCGGCAGTAGAATTGAAAGACCAGGGCAAATTTTTTAAGATATCGGCAATTTTAAGAATCATGGTGAGTCCATCTTTTCCGAGCTACTTTCGGACTATTCTAATCTATGAGTGTTCGGTCTAGTCTGTCAACAGATATATAGCGTTTTTCAGTCTGCTGAGGTACAAAAGTTATGGGTTTTAGGCACTCATGCAAGAGGCAAAAGGCAAAAGGGAAGAAAAATAGGTGTACCTCACTAGCTTAGGAAACGATATAAATTATCTGAAA
This sequence comes from Microcystis sp. LE19-195.1E, assembly GCF_027532095.1. Taxonomy (NCBI): domain Bacteria; kingdom Bacillati; phylum Cyanobacteriota; class Cyanophyceae; order Chroococcales; family Microcystaceae; genus Microcystis; species Microcystis sp. LE19-195.1E. The sequence goes on along the minus strand of NZ_JAPZSZ010000253.1, from coordinate 5,538 downwards.
AAACCCCCTAGGATGAGTTAGGAGGTTACAGGGAAAAAATTAATCAGGGTTGATGGGATTAACTGGCGCTAACTTCAGCAGGATAAACGCTAACTTGACGGCGACTTTTATCCTTGTATTCAAATTTGACCACACCATCAATTAAAGCGAATAAAGTATCATCGCCACCACGACCTACATTTTTACCCGGGTGAACTTTAGTACCCCGTTGACGGATGAGAATATTTCCCGCTTTTACCACTTGACCACCGTAGCGCTTAACGCCTAGTCTCTGGGAACGAGAATCGCGTCCGTTGCGGGTACTACCCGTACCTTTCTTATGAGCCATAATTTCTCTCCAAATGCTTTTTTGATTCTAAAAGTTATTCTTCTTCATCGCTACTATCTTCTACAACTTCAGCGACGGAGGTAGCAGCAGTGGCGACTAGGGTTTTACCGTTATAATTGATTGAATCAATCATAAAACGGGTAATTTCTTGACGATGACCGCGTTTTTTACGGGTTTTCTTTTTCGGGCGCATTTTATAAACAATAACTTTTTTGCCCCGACGATGTTGCATGACAGTGCCTTCGACGGTGGCCCCTTCGATAAAGGGTTGACCGATGCTAATATCATCCTCATCATGGATTAATAGCACTTTGTCGATGGTATGGGTACTTTGTTCATCGACGGGAAGAAGTTCGATATCGTAATAGCGACCGGGTTCTACCCGAATCTGTTTGCCACCGGTCTCAATAATTGCGTAACTCATGAATTTTCTGCGCTCGTTTTGCCGTACAGGTAGCTGAAAAAAATTCCAGCTTTTGTGCTAATGTCTTCACCTGATCCGAGCAGGAATTGACACGATTTACCATTATCTAATATCTAGGGGGCAATTGTCAAGCTTTTAGCCCACCGATTGGCTATATACTAAAAATAATCTTACGAAAAACTCAATTAAACCGTTATGGAACAGTGGGAAAGCAGAGGACACCTGTTAACCGAACAAATTAACCCAAACAGCCTAAATTTAGACCAATTAAACCCGCTCGAATTGGTGGATCTCTTCAATCGCGAGGATGCCCAAACCCTAAAAGCGATCGCCATGGCCCAGCAAGAATTGGCCCTAGCGATCTCCCTGACCAGTCAAGCTCTGGCTAAAGGTGGTAGACTCTTTTACATTGGGGCGGGAACCAGTGGCCGGCTGGGGGTTTTGGACGCGGCCGAATGTCCCCCCACCTTCTGCACTCCCCCGGAATTGGTACAGGGAATTATTGCCGGTGGAGCGGCGGCGCTGGTGCGTAGTTCCGAAGATTTGGAGGATAAAGCGGAAGATGGAGCGGCGATTATTGCCCAGCGAGAAATTCACGAATTAGACGTGGTAGTGGGGATTACCGCCGGGGGGACAACCCCCTACGTTCACGGGGCTTTACAGGCGGCAAAACAGCGAGGTGCGACGACGATTGCTATTAGTTGTGTCCCCGCCGAACAAGTGGAGATCGCGGTGGATGTGGATATCCGGTTATTGACTGGACCGGAACTTTTGGCCGGCTCCACACGGCTGAAAGCGGGAACGGTGACGAAAATGGCTTTAAATATCCTTTCCACAGGGACAATGGTAATGTTAGGCAAGGTTTACGGCAACCAGATGGTCGATGTGGCAGTTACTAATCATAAACTCCATGACCGCGCCCTGCGGATTATCTGCAACCTTACCGATGTTAGTCGCGAGGAAGCGGCTATTTTACTGGAAAAAAGTGGCCGCCGGGTTAAACTGGCTTTGTTAATGCAGAAAACGGGACTTTCGGCGGCCGCAGGACAAGAATTGTTACAAAAGCATCGGGGTCAATTACGGGCCGCCCTGCAAGCTTATAATCAAATTGATTGATAAAAACCTATTGATTTTGACTTTCCTATGGTTAATATTTCTTCGGAAATTGCTGCGGTCGCTGTTATTTTCCTCGTCGCTGGTGCTATCTTGACTTGGAGTTTTTATCGGGCTAAACCCTACGGCCAACTGGGAATTTTAGCTTGGTTACAATCCTTGGTACTCATAGCTCCTTGGTTAATTTTTTTCGGGCTATTTGCGGCGGGAATTTATCTCAATCTAGCGGTAATTCTCTTTTTACTGGTTGCTTCCACCATTATCTATATTTATTTGGGCAGCCGTTTACGCTTACTGAAAACCAATCAGATAATTGAACCGAAAGTTAACCCGGCAGTTAGCCAGTCCGTTACTCCTCTAGAAACCACGGCATCGGTGACAGTAATTGTACCGGATGTGATGCCAATTCCCGAAGAGGATTTAAAAGTTATTCAGAGTATTTTTGGGATAGATACTTTTTTTGCCACCGAAACTATCTCTTTTCAGGAAGGGGCAATTTTTAAAGGCAATTTACGGGGAGAACCGGATCTAGTTCACTCGCGCTTAACCCAGAAATTAAGTAATAATTTTGGCGACAAATATCGTTTATTTCTGGTGGAAGGAACCGAGGAAAAACCTGTGGTAATTATCCTTCCCAAAACTAACGATCCTAGTCCTGCCACTCTTGCTCAAAAAAATCTCTCTTTAGTTTTGTTAGTAGCCACCATTGTCACTAGCTTAGAAGCGGCGGGAATTTTATTAGGTTTTGATTTGTTTGGTAATTGGCAGAGATATCGAGAAGCAATTCCCCTGAGTTTGGGTTTATGGTCGGTATTAATTGCCCACGAAATCGGTCATCTAATTATCGCTAAACGCCATAATGTTCGTCTCAGTTTACCCTATTTTCTTCCCACTTGGCAGATTGGTTCTTTTGGGGCGATTACTCGTTTTGAATCTTTATTACCTAACCGCAGTGTCCTATTTGATATAGCTTTCGCTGGTCCTGCTTTGGGAGGTTTGGTTTCTTTAATCTTGTTAATCGTTGGACTGACTTTATCTAATTCGGCCAGCCTTTTTCAAATCCCTAGTACCTTTTTCCAAAGTTCAATTTTAGTGAGTTTTTTAGCGCGGATAGTTCTGGGCGACGAGTTACAAAATGCCGTTATCTCCGTGCATCCTTTAACTGTTATCGGTTGGTTAGGATTGGTGATTACCGCCCTTAATTTACTGCCTGCTGGACAGTTAGATGGTGGCAGAATTGTTCAGGCTATTTATGGTCGCAAAATTGCCCGCCGCACCACTGTGGCCACTTTGGTCATTTTGGGCATTATTTCCTTAGTTAATCCCAGTAATCCGATTCCTCTCTATTGGACAATTTTAGTCGCTTTTTTACAAAGAGAGTTGGAAAGACCTAGTTTAAATGAGTTAACCGAACCCGATGACACCCGCGCCGGTTGGGGTTTATTACTACTCTTTTTAATGTTGGCGACTCTGATTCCTTTAAGCCCTAGTTTAGCGGGACGGTTAGGCATCGGTGGCTAAATACTTCCCCGAAATTCTTGCCATTGATTGCCGTCAAAAAAAAGCTTGACAAAAACTCAAGTCTTGACTTATAATTTTCTTATAATGGGAATCCGTGTCCGCCTATAGACCCCTGATTTTTCCGTAAAATATAGCCTCCAGTATTTACCCCTGAAGATTTGACTTTTGGAGTTGCTCAAAATGTCTAACGAAACTGTCACTTATTCCCTAGAAGCTGTCCTGACAAGGATTGAGGGGAAAATCGACTCTCTGGAAAAACGCCTTGACGAGAAAATCGACTCTCTGGAAAAACGTATTGACGAGAAAATCGACTCTCTGGAAAACCGTATTGACGAGAGATTTGACAAGATAGAAGACCGGTTAACTAAAGTAGAAATAGGACAGGCCGAACTCAAGGGAGAAATCAAAGCTCTGGATGAACGAGTAAGCACAAAAATCGAGGGATTAACTGCAAGGGTTGCCTATCAGGAATTCACCAATCGAGGGATTCTGATAGCATTGGTAGTCGCTATTTTAGGAGGTGCCGCTAAACTTTTTGGTTTTTTCCCTAATCCTTAGAAGTTGCCGGTAGCCGTACCTAGTAAGTAGTAGTGCAAAATTAATTTCCTAGTCGAGACAGGAGATAGGAGACTCCGAGACAGGAGACTCCGAGACAGGATAGGGGATACGGGATACAGCTATTAGGGATCGGATTTGAGTTTTCAGTTCACTGTTTACCGATCACAGCAGATGTCTGACGGAGTAGTGGCTTAGATGTGTAATTAATTGTGCTTAGATACTTAGATAGGCTCTTCCCAAAAATTTTTCGATCATTACCCCGATCATTCGTTAGAATAGATTCAGAATTTAAGGATAAAACCTCATCTATGAATCCCGTTGTTTTGGTGCATGGTTTTCTGGACACTACTGCTGTTTTTAAACCGATGAGCGAGTATTTAAACTATCATGGTTGGCAGGTGCATAGTTTTAATCTAATTCCCAATCATGGTTACAAAAAGTTAGAAGTTTTAGCCGGTCAGGTGGAGAATTATATCGAGAAAAACTTTGCTAAAGAGCAGAAAGTAGATCTGATTGGGTTTAGTATGGGAGGATTAATTACCCGCTACTACCTGCAAAGATTGGGAGGAGTGGCAAGAGTGCAACGTTACCTAAATATTTCTGCACCGAATCGAGGCACGTTAACCGCGTATAGTTTACCCTTAGATGGGATTAGACAAATGCAGCCGGGGAGTCAATTTCTAGAGGATTTAAATCAAGATTGTCAACAAATTTTAAATAAAATTAAAACCACAATTATCTGGACTCCCTACGATTTAATGATATTTCCTGCCCATAGTTCTCGTTTATCGGTGGGCAAAGAAATTTCCATTCCGGTATTGCTCCATGCTTGGATGGTCAAAGATAGCAAAGTTTTAACAACAATTAAAGAGACCTTATTAGAATAGAAATACTGGTTCTCTCCAATACCGGAACAAGGTCAAAATATCACCAACAAAAAAGTTAATTATCATCAAAAAAGCTTGACTTATGGTTATAATTGTGCTAATTAAAAAATGAAACGCATCAGCGGCGGACTTCGGGATTTGTATCATTAGAAGATTATTAAACCTCTAGGTTTACTCACTTAAATTAGCAGTTTCTAGCCATTTTTTACCCATTTCAATCGGAATACCGAGGGGAGGACAGAGGACTTTAATTAATTCAATTCCTCCCGTGATTAAAATGCTTCTTAGGCGAGAATTTTTCTTGATTTCTGCGTCAACTTGTGCGACAAAAGTTTGTTTTTCAATTTCGGTATTAGTCGGATAAGTTTGGGTAAGTTAGCTGATAAGTTGTTGGATTTCTTGGGCAGCTTCGGCTAAATTTTGGGGTGTGGCGTAATCATAAATAATGCCATCACCCTGTTCAATAATCTGCACGTTTTGGGGTTGAAAAATGTTGTATTTAGAGGCTTGAGGATTTTCTGACATAGGTGTTTCTGAAGTTAAGTTATTTAGGGCTTGCTGAAAGAAGCTATACTTTAGACGTTCATAATCTGAGATTTATTAAACTTCTGAAATCGTAGAGTGAGCAAGGAATCCAGTTCTTTTTTATGTTTCAGGTGGGCATCATTCAGACATTCATAAATAGCTGAAGAAAAGTCAGAAAATTT
>NZ_JAPZSZ010000067.1:0-15269 GCF_027532095.1 Microcystis sp. LE19-195.1E | reverse complement strand
AACGGATAAAAGTAGCTAGGCTTCATCTTAAAGTATCAAGACAACGTAAAGACAAAGCAATTAAAGACGCTTTGGCGTTAGTCCAGTCTAATGATCTGGTAGTCTATGAAGCTTTAAAGGTAAGAAACTTAGTCAAAAACCTTAAGCTGTCTAAGTCGATTTCTGATGCTTCTTGGTATCAATTCACTGAATGGTTGAATTATTTTGCCAAGATTTATCGGATTGTCTGTATTGCTGTTCCTCCCCATTTTACTAGCCAAGATTGTTCAGTTTGTGGGACGAGAGTTCAAAAAACATTAAGCACTAGAACTCATCAATGTCCCAATTGTAAAACAGTCTTAGATAGGGATCATAATGCAGCCATCAACATTCTTAAAAAAGGGTTGAAATATTTGGGAAATCATCTCAACGGTACTGTTGGGCAAACAGAAACCGACCCAAACGCCTTGGGAGAGTCCGGTCTCTGGGTTTTCAGTGGAGACATTGAGAATCTAAGCTGTCTCGTTGAACAAGGAATTTCCGATAGTGATAGGTCAAGAATCCCCCGTCACAGCGTAGCTTGACGGTGGGAGTATGTCAACTCACCTTGGCGGCGTATTATTGACAATATTGAGAGCATAAAGGCGAAAACGCTCTAGATCGGCTTGCAGGGTTGATTCCACCACTCGACCGAGGAAAAGATTATCCATCAATTTTCCTAACCAACCTGGTATAGCATAGGCTGCTGTCAGTCGCACAATACTCCTACCATGACGGTCATAAAAACGAATGGCCCCGCGGTTAGGCAAACCGTCCACGGATTCCCATTGAATCATCTGGTGGGGGACAATTTTCAGTATCCGTGACAACCAAGTAAATTCTAGACCACCACTGGCTAACTTCCAACGGGAAAGCTCTGGCTCCTCCTCTAGAATTTTCACCGATTCGATCCATTTCATCCACTGGGGCATTTGTTCTAAATCTGACCAGAGAGCCCAAACCAGATCGATCGGCGCGTCCACTTCTACCTGTACACTATGTTCTAACCAAGTCATTCGTTAATTCTGGCGATGCTGAATATTTCTATGATAACGGCTATTAGTCTTTAGCTTTTGACTCAATGATAAAATAAAAACAATCTTCGAGGTTTAATTTTACTATGTTAATCAGAAAACTGCTCGAATGTGAGGAATTCATCGCCGGTGATCATACCCGATTGCGCGAGTTATTGCATCCCGATAAACAGCCGTTAAATCTACGTTATAGTTTAGCCCACGCCTGGGTAGATGTGGGGGAAACTTCTACTCCCCACGCTTTAAAAACTGCGGAAGTTTATTATATTTTGCAAGGACAAGGGGAAATGCACATCGATGAGGAAGTGCAATTAGTGACTGTCGGTGCTGCCATTTATATACCTCCTCTAGCTAAACAATATATTCATAATTGTGGGGAGGAACCATTAATTTTCTTGTGCATTGTCGATCCTGCTTGGCGACTAGAAGACGAAATTATCTTTGAGTAAACCTAATGAATATTGGCATTATTGGACTGGGTTTAATTGGTGGTTCCTTGAGCTTAGATTTCCGCTTACAAGGTTATAAAGTTTTGGGAGTTTCTCGTCAACAATACACCTGTGATATCGCTGTACAAAAAGGAGTGGTAGATGAATCTAGCACCAGTTTAGAATTATTAGCTACTGCCGATTTAATCTTTATCTGTACTCCTATACATTTAATTGTGCCAACTTTGGAAAAATTAACTCCCTATTTAAAAACCCAAACCATTGTCACCGATGTGGGATCAGTTAAAGGGGTAATTGTAGCCAATTGTGGCCAATTGTGGCCAAATTTTGTCGGTAGTCATCCTATGGCTGGGAAAACCGAACAGGGAATTAATGCGGCAGAATGTGGTTTATTTGTCAATGCCCCATATCTGATTACTCCCCTTGAATCTACCCCTAACTTTGCCGTGGAAATCTTAACTGAAATCGTGCAGAAATTAGGCTGTAAAATTTATTATTCCTCCCCCGAAGAACACGATCGAGCCGTGGCATGGATTTCCCATCTGCCAGTAATGATTAGTACCAGTTTAATCCAAGCTTGTGCGAAAGAACAAGACCTGAATATTCGCCAATTAGCGGAAAATTTAGCTAGTTCTGGTTTTCGCGATACCAGTCGCGTCGGTGGTGGCAATCCCGAATTAGGTTTAATGATGGCTAAATACAATCGTCAAGCTTTATTGATATCTTTGGCAAATTATCGGCAAAATCTTGATCAAATTGTTGACTATATTGCAGGAGAAAAATGGCAGGAAATAGAGAAAATTCTCGTTTCTAGTCATCAATATCGATCAGATTTTATTCAATAGAAATACCATTGGCCCAGCAATTATCTCGCGGAACTGTATCATAGATTTATACTCAGCAAACCAATAAAATGATATGACCACCTTTTTCGACTTTGAATCCGAATTTGTTGACTCCTTACGTTGCATACCGATGGCCGTGAGAATGAAACTAGATACCTGTGGAGTAAAATTAAAATTATCCCATTGGATGCAGTTAACTCAACCAGAAAGAATGGTATTAGTTAATATGGCTTGTACGACGGCAGCAGAAGCCAAAATCTATCGAGATTTTCTACAAAAATTAATCACTGAAAAAACCGGTAATCCCCCGAAAGAACTAGCAATAGCTCCCCATCCCGCTTGGCTAGATGATAGCCATATTCCCGATACAGTCCTAGAAAAAGCTGGGGAATTCCAGATCGAAATTAGCTTAGAACAATGGCAAAAATTGCCACCATCCCAACGTTTTGCCCTGATTAAACTCAGTCGTCCCGGTCACGAAAATCTCAACTTCTATCCGGCTCTAAAAGAGTTCCATATAGTCGATGCCTAACTCAAAAACCTAGTCCATATTACAGCAGTTATCTCAATATAGATCTCGAATTAAAACGGTGGGAAATAGCAGATGATAGCTGGTTTAATTAGTCCCAGCAAAGGGGAGGTTTCCTACGATGGTAAACTTTAACGGGACTTAATAAATAAATTTCAGTAAATTGCCGCTCTGGGGATTGGTCATTTTTCTTAATAAAAATGATAATTAATGTCCTATTCTTGAAAACTAATTATACCGTTTCCATCCAGTCAAAAACTTGATTCAATTGCGACAAATCGATTAAACCGTACTGCCATAAAACCATCGGCAAAGAACCCACCGATGCTTCACAGAGACGCAGGTCCATATCGAGGGAACGGGGAGAAATTGCTAATTTTTCCAAGAGGAAAGTGCGGAGTTGTTTTTGTTGATGAGCTTCCATGATGTAAGGATCATTTGTAACGATAATCGGATTATTGAATAACTTATCCTCTATTAAAAAGAGATACTTCCCTCACGGGGATCACCCAATTGGGTGATTTTGTCCAGCAATCGCAATAATTTCAGAATTTATCCATAATATGTCCTACTATCCCGAAATTGCTAGTAGGGATATCAACACTTCCTTTACTTAGAAAAACGAGAAAGGGGAACTTTTGGGATAAGCTATTGATAACCTAGTTTTTGATCGAGTAGGAGAGAATTTCCCTCAATGAGTCATGTTCCTCAAGTTTCCGTGATTATTCCTTGCTATAATCAAGGTCGCTATCTTGATGATGCGATCGCATCTGTTTTGGTACAAACATACCAAAACTTTGAAATCCTTGTCATTGATGATGGATCCACAGAACCAGAAACCATCGAGATTTTACAAGATTATCAACAGCCAAAAACCCGGATCATCCGCACAGAAAATCAAGGGGTTGCCACAGCGAGAAATCTAGGAATTGCCCAAGGGCAAGGAACCTATATTCTTCCTCTTGATGCCGATGATAAAATTGCCGATTCCTATCTAGAAAAAGCGGTTACTTTGCTAGAAAGTAATGAGCAATTAGGTATAGTTTATTGCGAAGCGGAGTATTTTGGGGATAGACAAGGAATTTGGCCGCTGCCTGAGTATAAATTTCCCGATATATTAGTAGATAATATGATATTTTGCTCCGGTTTATTTCGGAAATCCGATTGGGAAACTGTGGGGGGCTATAATACTAATTTAATTTATGGTTGGGAAGATCACGATTTTTGGTTATCTCTGATCGAATTAGGTCGAGAAGTCTATCGTATCCCAGAAGTGTTATTTTTCTATCGACAAAAAGCTGATTCTATGAGTCGCTCAATGACCGCAGAACACTATATTTATTCCTACACCCAACTTTTTTATAATCATCCCCAACTTTACTCCCAAAATATCCAAGCCATTTTTGCTGCTTTAGTCACCTTAAGAGTCGATATATTCGCTCAGTTGGAACAGGCTAGAGAACGAATTAAACAATTAGAAATTCATGAACAAGAATTACAACAAGACTTGCAAAAAACCCAATTGGATTATCGAGAAGCTGACAGTAAAATAGCCGCCATGGAAAAAAGTAAATTCTGGCAAATGAGAAGAGTTTGGATTAAAATGCAAAAATTGCTAGGTTTGCTGGAAAAAGACCCAATTTATTCCTAATGGAACTTCAACGCTAAACAAAGATCGAATCGATTATAATCATTACAGAGTAAGCACTTTACGATTTGACTTCTGGATCACGGTGTCAAGATTTAGATCGTCGATAATTCCTTGCCGGTTGGCGAGTCCTCCCTGTTTCATGGTTTCTTCTAGTTCGTTGCTTTGGGTTTCCCAGTATTGAGTGCATTTTAGTCGGTCTTTGGGGTTGTAGATTTTGGCATCGGGGAGGACAATGGGGAAGATGCGATCGGAGAAATCTCCATTTTTTGCGATCTCGATTAACTCGAACATACAGTTACAGGAAAATGGATAATACAATAGGAAAATCTTGGCCAAAGTAGCCACAAAAATTGATAAGTAGGGAGGCACAATTATTTGTAGGATGGGTTAGCGGTAGCGTAACATAATCGGGCGTTGGGTTTCATGCTTCAACCCAACCTACGTTCATCTTATATTTAATTCCACCCACCTACTTAATATCAAGGGGAGAACTGAAAAAAGCAATTTAGCCGCCGCTACAGCAATTCTGGCGGGGTTAGTATTAAGTAAGGAAATCATCAGAAGCTTATTAAGAGAAGAAATTATGGGCGAATCAGTCATTGATCAGGACATCCAAAAAAAAGGAAGACAATAAGAAGCGGTTGCTTTGATTCTACAACTACTTAACCGTCGTTGAGGTGAAATATCCTCAACTGTAAGCCAAAAAATCCAAGAACTATCTCTAGAACAATTCGCAACTTTAGGAGAAGCACTGCTCGATTTTACCAGCTTGACAGATCTGACCACTTGGTTAACAGAGATAGAAACTTAAATCCCCAGAAGATGTCTGCTCGTCCTGCGTTAAATTTTTAAATACTGGCTTTTTTTGTATTGATTTAACCATGGCTACCAGCGATATCTCCAATTCTACTCACTCATCCCCAAAACCCCTGCCAAAACTGGGACTTTTCACCATGTTTCGCTTAGGACTCTTTCAGATGGGACTAGGTATTATGTCCCTGCTGACTTTGGGGGTTCTCAATCGGATTATGATCGATGAGTTAAAAGTTTTACCCTTTCTCGCCGCAGCTGCGATCGCTATGCACCAGTTTGTTAGTCCAGCGCGCATCTGGTTTGGGCAAAGATCCGACGGTAAAACTATTTTAGGTCATCATCGCAGCGGTTATGTCTGGATTGGGGCGGCAGTTTTTACCGCTTTAGCTTTTATTGCTTTGCAGGTAGTCTGGCAATTGGGACTTAGTATTCAAACTTCGGGATGGAATACCATTTCCTACGCCTGGATTGCCCTCTTAGCCTTAATTTTCGCCCTCTACGGACTCGCTTTAAGCGCCAGTTCCACCCCTTTTGCCGCCCTCTTGGTGGATGTGTCCGATGAAGATAATCGATCGCAATTAGTTGCTATAGTGTGGTCAATGCTGATGGTGGGAATCGTCGTCGGGGCGATCGTTAGTTCTCGTTTGCTGGATACTCCCAATATCTGCGGTACAAATATTTTGACCTATGATCCGACTCAATCAGCCCCTATAGCCAATATTCCGCAACTACAGGCGAGTATTAACCCCGTGTTCACGATTATGCCCGCTATCGTTTTCGGTCTCTGTATTTTAGCGACTTTTGGCGTAGAAAAAAAATATTCTCGTTTTAGCAGTCGGTCCACTCTTGTGCAAAGAGAGGATCAAATTACCTTTAAAGATGCCCTACAAGTTCTCACCGCTAGTCGGCAAACCGGTTTATTTTTCACCTTTCTGCTGATGATGACTTTGAGTTTATTTATGCAGGATGCAATTATGGAACCCTTTGGCGGCGAGGTTTTTGGGATGTGTATCGCCCAAACCACCCAATTGAACGCTTTTTGGGGAACCGGAACCCTTTTTGGTATTGCTGCCACGGGATTTATGCTCATTCCCCGCGTCGGTAAACAAAAAACCACTAAATATGGCTGTATTTTTGCAACAATTTGTTTTATTCTGTTGATTTTTGCTGGCTTTTCTGCTAACCAAGGTTTATTAAAATCAAGCTTGCTCTTTTTCGGTTTAGCTTCGGGAATGATTACCGCCGGAGCTACCAGTTTAATGTTAGATTTAACCGCTGCCGAAACCGCGGGAACTTTTATCGGCGCTTGGGGATTATCCCAAGCGATCGCCAGGGGATTGGCCACGGTTTTAGGCGGTACGATTTTAAATATCGGGAAAGTTATCTTTTCTAGTCCGGTTTTAGCCTATAGCTTAGTTTTCCTCCTGCAAGCATTGGGAATGATCCTGGCAGTTTGGTTATTAAGTCGCGTCGATGTGAAGGAATTTAAGGAAAATGCCCGAGCAGCGATCGCAACGGTCATAAAAGGAGAGATCGACTAGCAAAAGCAAGCAAAAGTGAGATAACAGGAGAATTAGCCCGATCGGGGGAAGTTGGTTAGCAGCTTTTTTCCTATCCTAAAAGTAGAGAGGAAAACGAAAGAGGAGGCTAAAACGATGAAAAGGACTTTAATGATTACCCTAGGTTCCCTAGCCTCTTTACTGCTGATTAACCCCGTCGGTGCGGAAAATCCTCAACAGGTACAACAATTATTGAATACGCGGGAATGTCCGGGCTGTGATCTCCGCGGTGCAGATTTAAGGGGGGCGCATCTAATCGGTGCTGATTTGAGAAAAGCGAATTTACAAGGAGCTAATCTGGAGGAAGCTAACTTAGAGGGCGCGGATTTGACCGATGCTAACCTAGAAGGCGCAAATTTAACCGCAGCTTTTCTGACTAATGCCAGTTTGAATCAAGCTGATCTCGATGGAGTCAATTTCACCAGCGCCGTGATTTATGATGCCGATGTGACAGGTGCATCGATGGAGAGAATTAACTTGACAAATGCTCAGATTTATGGCACTGGCATCGCTGTCGGTGGTGGCAATCCCTAGATAGGGCGGGCTGAATGAATCTAAAAACCTGGCGTTGTCAAATTGAAAGATGCTCCGAATCAGCACCGGAACTGAAATTACTTTGATAGGAAAGATTACATGGCATCTTGACAATTAGTGTTTAATGAACGAATAGTGCCGATAGTTGGGCTTAAGTGGGGAACAAGAGTCGCTCGATTTAGCAGTGGAATTAGCCCTACAATCGGCGTTGTCAAATGGAAAGATGCTCCGAATCAGCACCGGAGCATTGCATCTTTCCTCTTCTGATCTGACAACGCCGAAAACTTTGTGGGGTGCGACTTTTAGACTTTTTTTATTAACGATCGCTTTTGATAATTTCCCCGATTGACTCTCATCGGGATTTTGGGACATCCGGCGCGAGAATCATCAATTGTCCCTCCTTATCCTCGCGAATGGCTAGAATCGCCGGACGTTCATTTTCTGCCGACTGAGGGGATAACCCGCGAAAAACATAGATCCAATTGTTATTTTGGATTAATAACCGCCAAACTCGCGGGGGATTGACTTTACTATCATTCGTTTCTTTTCCCCGCAGCTCTTCGAGTAATTTGGTCTCACCGATAATTCGATAACCCTTAAAAGAAGGATCGGTAAAAACATCATCAGGATTGCGACCGATCGCTATCTGTTTTTCTGGTAAAACTAAAGTGATAACTGGTAAGGTAGAACTATCATTAACTGCATCGCGACGGGCATCGATCGATCCCTGAATTCGGGCTAACCAAAAAAGAATAATTAATAGCCAAATAACAGCGATCAAATCTTTTCGGAGAGCTTCGGGAATTCCCCGGACTAATAAACCTAGGGGGTGAAATATTTGATGAAATTTCCGTTTAGATTGACTGACAATTGAATAGGATGGCAGGGGAGACAAAATCCAGAGGGTAAATTGAATCGCGAAGGCAACGGCAACCAGTGCCAGAAACGTTCGCATCAACGCCCCGAAATCGCCACAGAAGACCTGTATCGGCACGAAAAGGAAGGAACGCAAGGGCAAGTCCAGACGGTTGATCTCAAGGCTAAACCAGCCGAAATAGGCCCACCGATAGATCCATCCCGTAAAATAGAGAAAAATCCCCAGCAAACCGAGAAGACTGGCGAAGGTTCCTAGTATCTGTGTTCCGGGAGGGGGAGAATTCGGAGCGCTCACGGCAAAATGTCCCTGATTGGCGTTTTCGATCGCTATCCTACTCGATCGACCGGGTTCTATCGCCAGTTCTTTGTATTTTATCAAGGAGAATAACCATGTCCATCGACGATCCCCGACAAGTTCGTTTGTTAATCGAGAAAATGGAAGCGAGTTTACCAATCCCTGTGCGTGCAACTCCCGAAACGTTAAAAATAGCTGAAACAAAAGGCGAGCGATACAAACCCGATCACCAGTTTTCGATCGATAAAATTTTCTACACCGGAGACGAGGGGGGAATTATTTGTTTCCTAAAAAATGAATTGGGAAAACAAACGGGTCTTATCTGTTCTTTAACCCATCTACGCATCGATAACGATCATCCGTTAGCGGCGGATATTCAATCCTACCAGAAAAAGCGATCGATGCGGATTGCACTACAGGATGGCAAAACCGGAAAAGCCCTCCGTATTGCCAAACAAAACCGCCCGAACAAAGGTTTCGGAAAGTAAAAATATATTGACAAAAACCGCAGGTTGGGTTAGGAGTAGCGCTAACCCACCGAATCGAATTATATTCGGGGAATAGGAATTTGATTAGTTCGTTGCTACCAGATCGTATTAACCGTTGATAATTGAATTTTTCGATCTCGGCTAATTAAGGGACCGTTTAAATATAGGGCGGTTGCCGCAATAATTCGATGTAAAGATACCAGATAACCGCATGAGTATCTAAGTAGCTGGTTATAATTAAATTTAAAATGGATTTCAGGTTCGATCCCCCCTGCCCCCCTTGATAAGGGGGGTGTCTGATAATTTTTAACGCCTACCTACTTAAAACTGCTTTTAACACTTAAATATCCTCTGCCGTAAAATCTCCCCACGCTTCTCGTCGGGTTTTATCGATATCTTCAGCCGAGGGAGCCTGTCCTAAATCGGCGCATATACCCCATAAAGAGGGACGGGGTTGATTAATTTCTGCCGATTCCGATGCCATTTCTGCGGTAATTTTTTCGATCAGTTGCCGTTTCTCGATCGAGGATAATTTTTCCACCCACCGCATTAGCTCTTGTAGAGTCATATTTCTATCGCTTACCGCATAAAGGAGTACCTTCATAAGTTTTAACATAAAGAGAAGATAAAACGCTTCCCCTTTGACAATCCCGACGCTAAAATATGGAAAAAACCCTCTAGAAAAAACCCTAGGTTGGGTTACTGTTACTCCTAACCCACCACATCCAAGATTGAAAACAGAACCAACTAAATCCCGATCATTCAGGCAAGGTAAAGATGAAAAAACTCTACCCAATAATAACCGCAACTAGCCTAGTTTTTATCGCCTCTCTTGCTGGCTATCATCTACCAGCCACCGGCGATCGATCTCCCGTCAAGAAAATTCCCGTATTCATACCAGATGATACAAATGTATCTTTAAAAAATGGCACTTCTCTATCTGGGAGATTAATCAAGTTCGATTCCCAAGCAAAAACGATCGCTTTAGGGAGAGAATCAAAAACAAAAGAAGTGGCGATGAAAGAGATCAAACAGATAGAGTTTCAAGGCAAGGTTATTATCAAAAGCGGAGAGCTTGTTATTCGTGGGGAAGGGGGATCAAGCAATCCAAAAGAGAATAGAAACCGCTGGCAGGAACTTTTACAGAATTTCAAAATTGTTGATGTTAATGAAGGAAAAGCGGAAGTAACTATAACCTCGCTAGATCCTCTAGAAATAAGAGGGATCGAAGGGGTGGCGAGTAAGAGTTCCTACGTTGTTGAGGAAATTAAATTCAACCCCTCGGACAAAATTGAGATTCAAGTAAACCCGCATTAAAATTCACAAAGAAGAAGCCTATTTTTTAAGCAATTAAGGAAGACTTTAAATGGGAAAGTTGGCTGATGTATTGTTCGATTGTTTTTGGTGATAGTGGATCGTTTAAGGTCGGGTTAGCGAGGTCAAAGATGATGTCATTGATGAGATTTTCCTCATCTGTTTTATAGGCGATATCTTCTCTGCATTCGATGGCATCGGCCCAGTTTTCTAGGTCGGTGGCAGATAGAGCGTTATTAAGATAGCGATCGAGAATATCGATCAGATGCTCTTTTTTTAGGGTGATAATTGCTTCGCCACTGTCCCAAGGAAAGGTTTTTAGGATAGGGAGGATAGTTGATAAGGGTTGGTCAAAGTTGACTAGGGCGTTGAGGTATTCTTGTCTATTTTTCATGGGTATTTTTGTTTGATGTGAACAATAGAACCGTTGGGGGCGTAGGTTGTTTTGGTGTAAAAGAGAGTGATTCCTTCCGCATCAATTTGTTTTTCGTAGGTTGCATAGGAACCGGAAATATTTTTGGCGGGAACGTCTGCTTGAAATGCTTTGCCACCGTTGGGAAGATTATAGATCCGAATTGGGGTAGCATGACGGGGAAGGCGTTTTTGAAAGCGGTTGAGGTTGTCTAGTTGGGCTGGGGTTAAAGATGTCACCATATAGTAATTATAATCTTTATTGCCTTGGCGGTTGCTATATGAAAATAGACTATGATCGAGCCGCTAATGCCGCTTATATTCGTCGTTGTGAGGGAAAGGTTATTGATTCTGAGGAACTAGCGCCGGGGATTGTCTATGATTACGATGAGACGGATAGGATTGTAGGGATTGAGATTTTAGCAGTCAAACAGAGAAGGGCCGAACAATTCAAAAATATTGATTTTCCGTTGGAAGAGAGTGAAAAACAAGAGATTAGACAATGGTTCGGAAAGTTAATACTAAATTGTTAAGTGATGTGAGAAATTCAGGAAATATGGGAGGTGCTATAATTGACATATTTACTCAGTCAAAAAACGATGATTAAGTTAAAAGTCACAACGGTAGGGAACTCTATGGGGGTGATTTTCCCGAAAGAGTTGGTGGAGAAGCTGCGCCTTAGTAAAGGCGATATGCTCTACGTCTTGGAAACGCCGAATGGCTTTGAGCTTACACCCTACGACCCCGAATTTGTCCAGCAAATGGAAGTGGCGGAGGAAGTGATGCGCGAAGACTGGAATGTTTTGAGAAAGCTGGCAACTTAGGCTCATGAACCAGCTAATCTGGATAGCTGATGGGGTAGCTCTCGCGATTCATCACCGCCAAATAGCCGAGCATGGTGGATTAGAGGGTATTCGAGATGAGGGGTTGCTAGAAAGCGCACTTTCCCGACCGCAAAATTTTCTGGCTTATTCTGAGTCGCCTCCTGACATGGCTTCTTTGGCAGCAGCCTACGCTTATGGGATTGTCAAGAATCACCCTTTTGTAGATGGGAAGTAGTTATGATTGCCGCATCATTTTCTATTTAGAACGAGACGAAAAAACTCAAACAGATAGAATAGTTTTGATTAACATTGGAACTCATGATGAGGTGTATTAACTAATAACTGATAGCGGAAATAACTATGAATCCCAAATTTTACGCATTACTTACTCTTTCCCTAGTGGCTACCGTCACCCTACCAGTTGTTAACGGGAAACTCTCCTCTCTCGTCCCTGCGGTAATAGCGCAAAATACGGATGCGAGGAAAGCGGAAGCCGATCAGCTTTTACAATTATGTCGCCAGAATCTTGATAATAATCAAGTAAAATTGGCGATTCAATCCTGTCAACAGGCGGTGATAGCCTACCGGCAAATTAAAGATCTTTCAGGGGAAGCTAAATCTACCGTTAATTTAGGCAATGCCTATGTTAACGACGGTCAATACCGTCAAGCTATTTCTGTTTTAGAAAATGCGGTTAAAATAGCACAAGAGTCAAAAGAACGTCGTCTAGAAGCCCTCGCCTTTTTAAATCTCGGTGGGGCTTACTATGAGTTAGGAGAATTTAAGGAGAGCATAGAATTTTTTCAGCAGACTTTAATAATCGCAAAAGAAATTAAGGATGCTGATTTAGAAAAAAGTGCTGAAAAACTTTTAGTATTAATGGAAGCAGAAAAACAGCGAAAAGAAGCGGATAAGCTTTTCGAGCAAGGCGCTCAACAATATAAAATAAGTCAGTTTCGAGAAGCCTTGCAATCGTGGGAAAAAGCCTTACAAATTTATCAAGAAATCAAAAATCGCCAAGGAGAAGCCGCTTCTTTAGACAATTTAGGAAGTGCTTATCTTTCCCTCGGACAATATCAAGAAGCGATCGATCTCCACAAAAAGTCTTTAGTCATTAACAGGGAGATAGTTAATCGCCAAGGAGAAGCCAATTCTTTAAACAATTTAGGAAACGCTTACCAATCGCGTGGAGAGTATCAAACAGCGAACGATTACCATCAGCAGTCTTTAAACATCAGGAGGGAGATTAAAGATCGACAGGGGGAAGCGGCCTCTTTAAACAATTTAGGAAACGCTTACCAATCGCGTGGAGAGTATCAAACAGCGATCAATTACCACCAGCAGTCTTTAGCCATCACGAGGGAGTTAGATGATCGTTCTGGGGAAGCCAAGGCTTTAAACAATTTAGGAGTTGATTACCGCTTACTAGGACAGTACCAAAAAGCTATCAATTACCACCAGCAGTCTTTAGAAATCGCTGAGAAAATCGGCGATCTAAAAGTGCAAGCCGATTCTTTAGGCAATTTAGGAAACGTTTACCAATCCCTCGGACAATACCAAAAAGCGATCGATTACCACCGGCAGTCTTTAGCCATCGCTGAGAAAATCGGCGATCGAGGAAGTAAAGCCAGATCTTTAGGCAATTTAGGAAATGCTTACCAATCCCTCGGACAGTATCAAAAAGCGATCGATTACCACCGGGAGTCTTTAGCCATGGCGAGGGATATAGGCCTTCGCCAAGAGGAAGGGTCTTCTTTAAACAATTTAGGAGTTGCTCACTACTTCCTCGGAGAGTACAAAAAAGCGATCAATTACCTTAAAGAGACTTTAGACATTGCGAGGGAAATAGGCGATCTAAAAGGGGAAGCCGATTCTTTAGGCAATTTAGGAAGTGCTTATCTTTCCCTCGGACAATATCAGAAAGCGATCGATCACCATCAAGAGAATCGAGCCATAGCGAGGAAAATCGGCGATCTTCAAGGGGAAGCTAATTCTTTAAATAATCTTGGCCTAGCTTATCAAAAGATAAATCAACCCGCAGAAGCGATCAAGAATTTGGAAGAGTCCCTCAACATTATCCTCAAGATACGGGGAGATATTTCGAGGGAAAATATTGCAGGTCAAAATCGAAAATCGTTTTTAGCCTCTAACGAGAAAACCGTTATCACCCTCGCCGAAGTCCTAATCCAACAAAACCAACCCGAAAAAGCCTTTGAATGGCTCAACCTCGCCACTACCGCCGATCTCGCCGATTACAATCGCCTGATTAATGCCAAAGTTGCTGATCCCGATGCACAAAAAGCACTTGATAACTGGAACACCGACAATCGACAACTCGAAGGAATGCGCCGACAACTACAGGATAAATACTCCCAAGAACTGGCACAACAGATCCGACAATTCGAGGAAAAAGTATATAAAAATGCGGAAACTATCGGAGATAAATATCCTGAAATTGCTGAACTTTTTGAAACTAAACCCACCGACATCGCCCAACTCCAGAAAAATATCGCTCCTGATACCCTCGTTATTCAACCCGTTCCCCTGCGCGATAAAGTCGCTCTATTTCTCGTTACTAGAGAAAAATTAATCGTTATTCAAAGTGATACAAAACGCGATGAATTGAATAAACTCGTCAGCGAATACCGTACCCAATTAGCCGATCATGAAAATATAAAATATTCCGTTACCAGTAGTAAATTATACGAGATTTTAATCCGTCCCATCGAGTCCCAAATTGCCAGCAGTTCCCCGAAAAATATCGCTATTATCGCCAGTGGACAACTGCGCTATATTCCCTTTGAAACCCTCTACGATAAGAAAAATAAACAAGTTCTCCTAGAAAAATATCCGATTTATTATTTAACTCGCATCTCCACATCTACCCCTCCCGCGACCGAAAGAAAACCCTTACAAGGCCTAGCATTTGCTAACCCTAAACCCACCCAAGAAGAACTTAAAGGCACAGAAATAGAAGCAGAAACTATCAGCAAACTCTTTCCGGGAAGTGAAAAATATCTCGGTACAAACGCAACTCTAGATATATTCAAAAAACAAGCCTTTCGCTTCTCGATTCTCCACCTCGGAACTCATGGCTGTTTTAAGCGTGCTGGCTGTCCTAATTTGGGTATGCAAGCTAATACTATTTTGTTCGCCAACAAAGAGCAATATAACATCGCCGATGCCGCATTATTAGGCTTAAAAAATACCGAATTAATCACTCTTAGTGCCTGTCAAACCGCCAAGGAAGCCAACGCAGACGGACAGGAAATATCGGGACTTGCTTACGTCCTAGAAAGAGCCGGTGCTAAATCAGTAATAGCCAGTCTTTGGAATGCTGAAGATAATACCAGTGCCGAAATTATGACCCAATTTTATCAGAATCTCAAGAATGGCATGACTAAAAGTGAAGCCATGCGACAGGCCAAACTGAGTCAAATTAAAAGCCATCCTTATTTTTGGTCGCCCTTTATTTTGATTGGGGCTGCTAATTAGGGTTTGCTGAATAATGGTAAAAACCTTACAGGAAAGGGCTTTTAGCTTGATTGAGAGCTTCCCAAATGCACTTAAATCTGCTAGAATCTCTTAAAACCCTTGCATCACCCTTGCATCTTCTCTAATTAGTGCTA
>NZ_JAPZSZ010000149.1:0-32856 GCF_027532095.1 Microcystis sp. LE19-195.1E | reverse complement strand
CGTCTCTACGCTTTCCACTGAACGCCGAGGATAAATAACTACTCCCTGCCAGTTGTTGCTTAAGTCCGTTTGGTGGAGATAGAGGAAGATTTCACTGAAGAAACGGGAATAAAACCTATTATCTTTCTGAAATTGTACTTCGAGGAAATAGATAGGCTGATTGGTTGTATCAGGCAAAAAGACTCCATCGAGACGAAAGGACAATTGTTTAACTTCCACCGAGGAGAATTGATAAGAATTGGCGGTTTCGGGGGGAAGGTTCAACAAATCAAAGAAACAAGCGGGAAATCTTTGTAATAGTTGATAGAAAATACTGTCAGTTTTCACGCAATTAAACTCAAAAAGATGCCTCTATTTTAGCAGAAGTTTTTTATTGTGTTCTTCATGAAGCTCCTGTTTTTGAGCAATTGGGATGACGAAGTAAAAGCTTTTTCGGTAACTTGTCCCCAATTAAGAGAAAGCTTCAGGTATTTTCTTCGGGGTTGCCGATTTTTACTTGATAGCTACCGGCAAAAGATAGCGACTGGCAATTATATTAATTTATCAAACTGCCTTGCTAAAACGCATCTTAGATGCGTTTTAGCTTACCTAATTTTCAGGGAAAAAGTACCTGAATTTTCCCCCCTGATCACTGCAATATCTGGCACTTTTTGATTTTAAACAAGCCTAAAGATATTATCCAACAAGGTTTTTATATTTATTCAGCAAACCTTAATTAATTAGTCCTTGAGCAGTGCGATACATTGGGCTAAAGAAGCGTTAGTTTTCAGTGCTTGCGGGTTAATATGGGTGGCGGCCGCTCGATAACCTTGTTGCACGAGAGCTGCAATTAAATCTTCCTTTTTGGGTAGAGCTAATTTGCCCCTTCTACCAATTTGCCTAAAGCTATAAAAATAGGGAGGAAAATCGTTTTCTTCCCTCATTATTTCTAACAATTTAACTACCTTTTTCCACTGCCATTGCTCGGCTAAATCTGCCATTTTTTCTAGATAAAGGCGATCATGTAAACTGCCTAACCACAAGGGTCCAGTTACGGTTAAAGGTTGCCCGTCCCCAGAACAAACTATCTTGCCTAACTTAGTCCAAGGCACTGATTGATATTCCCCGCAGCTATGACAATAACCGAGAAAACCGTAGTTATGACTATTTAATTGTCTATTAGCTGTTAACCGCACCATCACCCGATAACTTTGACCAAAAAAGAAGGAAAAAATCGGCGTAATTCCTAAACCTAACCGGGCCGATTCTAATTGCAAACCGGCGATAATTAATCTTAATCCCTGTTCGTGAGCAGCCGGATGATTGCGAGCAGATGCTCCATAATCAGCTAAACTATTTTCTAGATTATGACCCGTCAACGTCCGTCCATCAGTATTAGTCAGATAAATTAAACCCCCGATTTTAGTGGCTAAAGGAATAGCACTAAACAGAGATGCAGGAGAACCAAAAGCATCAATATCAACTAGATCGTAATGGTCTTTTTTAAGATAACATTCTAGGAGAACTTCTTGAGCAGATTTATAGGTTATCTTCCCTTTTTTCTGTTGTAATAAACTCTCTAAATTAGCCGCTAAAGTTGGCTGAATTTCTGGATTACCATCATTAACCCACAGCCAATCCGCACCACTTTCTAACCAATACCTGAGCGCTCGCACACCAGAGCCGCTCATTACCTCTAAAACGCGCAAACTGCCCCGCTCTTTTTGAGCAATTGCCGCCCCTAAAACTCCTAAATCTCGGACGATTTTACTCTCCGGTCGATAAAAAGTATTGTTGATATTAAATATCGCTTTTTCTTCCTGCATCGATCATCTCATAATTAGCACTCGGCGGAAAGGGTCAGACACTGCCAAAATCCATCAGACATCAAGATAGAAGTAAATCTAAAGAAAGTGTGAAATTAGCAGAAATTCCCGATTTTTTTACTATTATATCCCTAAAAAGCTGATAGTTTCCCCATGAGAACGGCAAATTGAAGATAAAAAAATAACTATTTTTTAATATCTTATAACAGTTTAATCCGGTTTGATGGGAGATAACCTAAAAGCAAAATCATTCAACCTTGATATAGAGATGAAAAAGTATCTAGCAGAGTTCATCGGGACGTTTTGGCTCGTTCTCGGCGGTTGCGGTAGTGCTGTTTTAGCGGCAGTATTTGTGGGTAAAGCCAAGAGTGTCGTAGATGGTGCTGATTTTAATATCCATCTGGGGATTTCTTTTGTGGGTGTCTCCCTCGCCTTCGGTTTAACCGTCCTCACTCTTGCCTACGCTTTAGGGCATATTTCGGGGGGACATTTTAATCCCGCCGTTTCCTTCGGTCTCTGGGCAGGTAAACGCTTCCCCGGCTCGGAACTACTTCCCTACATCATCGCTCAAGTTTTAGGGGCGATTTTAGCGGCAGTAATTATCTACATTATTGCCAGTGGTCAACCCAGTTTCGCTCTGGGAGGCAGTAACCCTCTGGCCACCAATGGTTACGGAGAACATTCTCCCGGTGGTTACAGTTTATTCGCCGCTTTGGTCACGGAAGTGGTCTTGACCTTCATGTTCTTAATCATCATTTTAGGCTCTACCGATCGACGCGCTCCAGCCGGTTTTGCTCCCATCGCTATTGGTTTAGGATTGACCTTAATTCACTTAATTAGCATTCCCGTGACCAATACCTCCGTTAACCCCGCTCGTAGTACCGGTGTTGCTCTTTTATGCGGTAATATAGCTCTCGTTGGTCAATTATGGTTATTCTGGATTGCTCCCATTGTTGGGGCCGTGGCGGCGGGTTTCCTCTACAATAGTTTCTTTGAAGAAACTTTAGAAGAAAGACAAGTTAGAGAATAAGTGGAAAGTTACCGCTAAAGTTTGATTGCTTCAAAAGTCAAGTGCTGATAGCGATTCCTGTGGGGTCGCTATTTTTTTCGTCCCCACCGACAAAATTGAGCAGCGCTCGTCGTCCTTGCTCGCCTCGATCGAGTAAAGTAATCTCTAGATAATTTTCCGGCAAAAAAGTTAAACGTTCCGACCATTCGATCGCCACTATCCCTAAATCCACCTCGATTCCCTGCCAATAATTTTCTAGGTACAGCGCCTCGATATCTTGACCCTGCAAACGATACAAATCCAAATGATACAAAGGAAGGCGGCCTTCGCTATATTCGTTAACGAGGGTGAAGGTAGGACTAGCCATAGGCTCTTGAATACCCAATCCTAGGCCAATTCCCTGTACTAAGGTGGTTTTTCCCGCTCCCAAATCGCCTTTTAATAAAATTACACTGCCGGGGGCCAGGGTTTGCCCCAGTTTTTCCCCTAAATTGACAGTAGCTTCTCGATCGGGTAAGTCGATAATCATTTTTTCCCGTTAGGATGCCAATTAATCACTTGATTCTAATATAGCGATCAGAGCAGGTTTCTGACCTTCTTGGCTCTGGGGGGCCAAATTTGGTCTTTTGATCGAGAAAAATAGAAGCAGTTAAACTAATCTCTTATCTCTTAGTCTTAACCTTTGGTCAAATGGTCGCTATCAGGGCAGAGATAGGCGATCGGCGAAACCTTCTGGTAGATTAGACTAAATGGGAGTTGGTTAACTGCTTTTATAAAATTGATTGTTCCCTAACCATCAGCATTGTCTAGGGTCGAGGGGAATAAAACAACCGAAGTTTAGGACTTTAAGCCAGAAGTTAAGAAAAACAGTGAAATTATTATTTTTGAGTAATGGCCACGGTGAAGATGAGATCGCGATCCGGATTATTAAAAGACTGCAATCATCTCCCCACTGTCCGGGTATTACTGCTTTACCCCTAGTGGGTAACGGTTATGCTTATACTCGTCTGGGGATTCCCCTTCTCGATCGAGGTCAAAAAATGCCCTCTGGGGGTTTTATCACCAGGGATGCGAAACAATTATGGCGAGATCTACGGGAGGGATTATTAGGATTAACCTCTCGTCAATACCGTCTGGTCAGAAATTGGGGCCAAGAAGGGGGAAAAATTGTCGCGGTGGGAGATATCCTACCCCTTGCCCTTGCTTGGTTGAGCGAGAGGGATTATGCTTTTGTGGGAACGGCTAAATCGGAATACTATCTCCGGGATGAGCAAGGATGGTTAGATAGTAGCTCGATGATCGATCGCCTCTGGGGTTCCTATTATTATCCTTGGGAACGCTGGTTAATGGCTCATCCTCGCTGTCGGGGGGTTTTTCCCCGGGATAGTTTAACTAGCAAAATTTTACAACAGTGGTCAATTCCCGTTGTCGATGGGGGTAATCCGATGATGGATGACCTTTTACCCGCGATAACGGGCGATTTTCCCCAAGATTGCCTAAATATTCTGCTGTTACCCGGTTCGCGCTTTCCCGAATCTCTCCACAATTGGCAGCAAATTATCGAGGCTGTGGCCGCCATTATCGGACGTTTTCCCGATTATAAGCTGGAATTTTTGGCGGCGATCGCTCCTTCTCTCCCCCCGGAATCTTTTACGGCTGCTTTAATTTCCCGGGGTTGGCGAGAACATAGCACAAATAAGTTTATTTGTCAAGAAGTATTTATAACTATTTCTCAAACGGATTACGCCGAATATTTAGGCCGTTGCCATCTGGCCATCGCCATGGCGGGAACTGCCACGGAACAGTTCGTCGGTTTGGGTAAACCGGCGATCACGATTGCGGGGGCCGGACCACAATTTACTCGCCATTTTGCCAAACTGCAACAGCGTTTATTAGGCTGTTCAATTCTCTTAGGCGATAGTGCCGAGTCAGTAGCAGACAAGTTAGAATATTTATTACAAAATCCCCCACAGTGGCAAGAAATCGCCTTTAATGGTCGTCAGAGAATGGGGGCAGCCGGTGCCTCCGATCGCATTGCCCGATGGTTACTAGGCAATTTTTGCCCTTAAAGAAAAGTATCAGTCCGATTTTCGCCGCTAGTTGGCCACTCAAAAATAGTTTCTAGGGCAATTTTTTGGGCGCTTGGTTGTTGTCCGTAGCTGAAAAGATGGGGAATTTCTGCGCTTTGTTGACGAAACCACTGGAAAACGTAGGGACTACCATAAATAATCAATGCTTGAATCTGTCCGGTTTTCAGCAAAGCTTGATAGATAGCTTTCGTTTCGTCCCTTAATCCGGCACTACCCCGAAAAGGATTACCACGGATAAATACTTGTAGGAGAGTCGTTTCTGGGGAGACGAGGGACTGATTAAAGGTGCTACGGTCGATTATTTGGGTTTGATAACCCCATTGTCGGGGAATTGTCACCGCCGGACAAGAGCGATCGAGAAAGTCACAGTTGAGCAAATCATCGATAATGATTAAATTGCGGCCTTGAGTGGCTTTAATGGGTAAATTAGCGCTAACTGTTTGGGAATCTTTTAAAATATCGCTGACAATCTCTAGAGCTTGCGGTGCCGCTAAACTGCTTAAGGATTCTAAGGATGGCTGTCTTTGCCCCAATTTCTCTTTTGCTCGTTGAATACGTTGCCAAGAATCATTAATTCTCGCTTCGCTAATTGTACCCGCTTGCACGGCACTATACACCGCTTCGATCGCTTCGATCGGATCGGGAGGCATTAACAGTATATCGGCCCCCGCCTGTACCGCCCTCACTGCTAGGGCGGCAGCGCTGGCAATTTTGGTTACTCCCCCCATAATCAGGGCATCGGTGACGATTAAACCCTGAAAACCGAGATTTTGGCGCAGTTTTTCCCCAAGAATTTTCGAGGAAAGAGTGGCGGGAAATTCGGCATCCCAAGCGGGAATTAACAGATGGGCTGACATAATACTATCAACCCCCGACTCGATTGCTGCTTGAAAGGGCGGCAATTCGATCGCTTCTAGGCGATGATGATCGTGGTTGATGATGGGAAGATCGAGATGGGAGTCATTGCTGGTGTCACCGTGGCCCGGAAAATGTTTGGCCGTGGTCAAAACTGGATAGGAATTCGCCCCTAAAATAAAAGCTTGAGCTAGATTAGCGACGATTTCGGGAGTTTCGGCGAAGGAACGAATATTGATAACGGGATTGTCGGGATTATTGTTCACATCGACAATTGGGGCTAAAATCCAGTTAATCCCGATCGCTAGGGCTTCCTTAGCGGTAATTGCTCCCATTTCCCTAGCATATTCTGTGGCTTTTGTCAAGCTTTTTTCGGCTATTTTTCCTAAAGCCATCGGGGGGGGAAACCAAGTGGCGCCGGAAAACCTTTGGCCGACTCCCTCCTCGATATCGGCGGCGATGAGGAGAGGATTATCGCTGGACCAACTTTGTAATTGTTGGCTACGGAAAGCGATTTCGGCGGCGCTGCCTCCTAATAGAATCACCCCACCGAGGTGGAGGGTTTCTAACCAATGTTTCAGGGTGGCGTTGACAGGTTCCCAGACAGGATAGCGGATTTGTTGGTCAAAGAGATAGCCGGAAGCGCGGACTACTATCATCTGACCAATACGTTCTTTTAGGGATAAAATGCGATCGCTCACTATTCAGTTATCAGTTATCAGTTATCAGTTATCAGGTTTAAGTTTTAAGTTCCCAGTGTTGTCTAAATTTAGTTATCCTCTACTGATCACTGTTCACTGGTCACTGATAGCGGAATCGTCATCTTCTGGGGGTCGATCGCTTTTAATATGATCAAGAAGGTGTAACATTCGATCGCCGCGTTCGAGGGAAGAATCTTCTAGGAAGACCACTTCGGGGGTACGTCTGAGACGGATGCGTTGACCAAGTTCACGCCGGACGAATCCTGCGGAAGCTTTTAAACCGGCCATAGTTTCGGCCTTTGCATCTTCGTTGCCGTAGATAGACACAAAAATTTTAGCGTGTTGCAGGTCGTGGGAGAGATCCACATCGGTAACGCTAACCATACCGGCACCGACCCGATCATCTTTAATTTCCATTAATAACATTTGGCTGACCTCGCGCTTAATTAGCGAGGAGACGCGAGATACTCGACGATCGTTAGCCATAATTTTTGTCCCCTAAAAACAGCGAAACCCTTACCATTGTATCAAGCTAATCCGAGCATGGCTTTG
The DNA here is from genome assembly GCF_027532095.1 of Microcystis sp. LE19-195.1E. Taxonomy (NCBI): domain Bacteria; kingdom Bacillati; phylum Cyanobacteriota; class Cyanophyceae; order Chroococcales; family Microcystaceae; genus Microcystis; species Microcystis sp. LE19-195.1E. The sequence continues at coordinate 25,844 of NZ_JAPZSZ010000149.1, read as the reverse complement.
AGGGTGAAATAAAGAAAGGCGAAAGTTCCCCCTAGAAAGCCCACAAGTGCGATCGCTGTGAGGGGATTTTTTAATAAAGGGGCTAACCAGCCGAAAAAGGCGAAGAAAATCCCTAAACTAAAGCTAATCAGATAGCGGGGGTAACGGCTCACGTTATCAAAAAAGTCGCCCATAAATTTTGTTTATTATCTTTGTCCGTAAGCAATTATAGCAGTAAGCTTCGGTGCTGCCACGCCGCCCGATTCAAGGGACTTAACAGAATCTCTAGACTTTTGTACTATTTAGTGGTATAACTATCTGGCTGGAGAAAAGTACAGAATCGCTCCACTCTAGATCAAGTTAAGGGTACATTCAAGCTTGCAACGGGCATCGATCGATCCCTGAATTCGGGCTAACCAAAAGAGGATAATTAGGGTTTGCGGCAAAAAGTTTTTCCTGGGGGCAGGGTGTAGGGTGTGGGGTGTAGGGTTTTACCGATTTTGAGGGGGTCAATTACCCAATTTTCAGGGAAAAAGTCCCTGAATTTGCCCCCTGATCACTCCCACATCCGGTACTTTTTGATTGACAAAAGGTCTAAAAACCTGGTTGGATAAGGTTTTTAGATTTATTCAGCCAGCCCTATATAACTGATTACTGATTACTGTCGCGGTTGTACGGGGAAACCTTGACGCTGAAGCATTTCCGCCGCATCTTGGCCTGGTTGATAGTTGATACCGAGGGTAGAGGTGGCCGTATCTTCGATGATTTTGGGAGTGAGGAGAATAATCACCTCACTGCGATTATTCTGATTGGTTCGACTGCGGAATAAAGCCCCTAAAATGGGAATATCCCCTAAAATCGGCACTTTTGTCTCAGAACTTTGTTGTGTTTCTTGGATAATCCCAGAAAGAATTAAACTCTGTCCATCCCGGAGACGAACTAAACCAGAAGTCAATTCCCGACGAATCAGAGGGGTAAGGGTGTTGATTGTGAGACCACCGCTATTAAATTGAATTGGAGACCCCGGAGAGGCGATGGTAGGGCTAACCGACAGGGAAATAAAACCGTTATCATCCACCTGATCGACGTTTACCGCTAAAGTTAATCCAGCATCGGCCAGTACAGGGACAGTGGTGCGTTCGCCACTGAGAGGATCTACACTTGTCTCCACACTTTCTAGCACTTTCTCGGTGAGCTTAACGGTGGCCTGTTGACCTTCCTGCACCACCAGGGAGGGATCGGTGAGAATCTTGGCATTTCCTGTCTGAATTGACGCTTGCAGGGTCATCAGGAATCTTTGGGGATATTGGAATAGACCGGGTGGTGTAAATTCTATTCTATCTTCTGTTATATCTGTTACACCGGGTTGAAAGGGGTTATTAAATCTTCCAAAATTAGGACGGGCATAGGGAACAACCAGCCCAGTATTTCGATCTACAACTCTTCCCTGAGTTATATTACTAAAAGGAGCATCCTGAACATCAAAAAAAGGTTCTAGAGTGGGTGTTCCCTCCCCAGAGAAAACATTATTTAAAGGAACTATCGGCTGTGCAAAAGCCCCCGCTCTGCCTACAGTTGAGCTAGTGGGTGGGTTGATATTCCCAAAGTTCACCACTGCTGCCCCGTTATCTTGAACGAAGAAACCATCGTTAAAACCGAAGGAAAAACTACTGTTAAATCTGTCTGTATTGAGTAGGTTCACATCGATAACTTTGACATTAACCACCACCTGACGGCGACGGGCATCCAGTTGGGTTAATAAGGATGTGGCGATCTGGACTTGTCGGGGTTCGCCGATTAAATTAATAGAATTAAGGCGATCATCGGCGGCAATTCTTAAACCGGTTAAAAGTAGGGCAGCTTTTGATCCTTCTGTGTTTTGGGGGGTCAGTGGCTCTAGGGTGGGAGCAACATCCCGGCGACCGGTTACTCGTCCGGTGAGGGGATCGACGATATCCTCGGTTTGGGTAACTAAACGCTGGTATTCCGCCCCTTGGGTGGCGAGGAAAATGGCGGCGGCGACAGCTTTAACTTGATTGAGACGCAGGGTGCGGCTAATCAGATTACGAGCCCCTTGGGGTAATTGCGCCCCGACAAAGATGGTTTTACCCTGACGGTTAGCTTGGAGTCCGGAAATTAACAACACGGCGTTAAAAATGTTTTCCACCGATTCGTTAGTAAATTCCAAGGAAACTGTCTGAGAGGTGGCGTTAGTTTCCCCCTGGGCGCTGGTGAAAACGACGTTATAACCGGCATAGTTAGCAAGGGTCATTAACACTTCTCTAGCGGAAGCTTCCCGGAGTAAAACACGAGGTACAGTCATATTACGATCGAATTTGACCTTTTCGGCACTAGCATCGATGTTAGAGATGGCAATATCTCCCACCGGTGGGGCGACGGCCCGGGGTAGGGTGGGAACACTGGGGGCTTGGGGTACGCCTTGAATGATAATTTCGGGGTTGGGAACCATGGGCGCACTTTGGGCGAGCAGTTTTTCACTGGCTAAAATGCGATCGCTGATTTCCTTTTGTACGGCTGCGGTTGAAGGGACAAGCTGATTTTGCGACTTTTGTAAATTTTCTTTACTAAACTCTTGCCAAAATTCAACTTTTAATGTAGGGGATTTTAACTCTGAACCATGGAAGGAAATGGGGGTTTCGGCCAAAGCGCTCAGGGGAGCCATCAATAAAAACGAGGCAATTTGGGGGATAAACAGGGCATAGCGGGACGGATTCACTTTATTCACTCCTCAACGATTACGGGATTCAACGGACAAAAAACTAAACACTCACACCGGATTGAAGACTATTATTGGGGCGGACTAGCGGGGGGTTGACCTTTGGCAGGGGGTGGCGGTGCTAATTTCGCTAATTCTTCGGCATTGAGAGGAATAATCACATCGAGAAGAAAGGTGGTAGTAACGGGTTTATCGCCTTGGGGAACGATAGTGGCTTTATTGTTGCCGGTACTAACCACTTTAACCGCCGATCCTTCCTTTTCCATCTGGGTATTGAGACTGTTTAGCAAAATGAGCGGCTGTAATCTTTCTAAATCCCGAATAACCTCTTGAGTGTTAGTATAGTTCCCTTCGATCTTGACGTTAAGAGTTTGACGTTTGAGCTTATTATTAACCGCGCTACCGAGGGAACCATCGGAAACCACCACTGGTTCTAGTCCTTGGGGTTGGAAACTAATCAGCTTAACATTGCGAGACTTAAAGATATTACTAATATCTAAGAGAATAGTGCTTAAGTCTTTTTCTTTCGCAAAAAGCGAGAGTATTTGCTGTTTAATAGCTTGTTTTTGTTGCAACTGACTCTCGATTTTTTGGAATTCTGCGGAGCCGAGACCGCTTTTTTGTTGATCTACCTGTTGTTGTTTGCCAGCTGCATCGTTTTGCAACTGTTGCCAGGTATTATAAGCGGGCATCACCCAGTTAAAAAGCAGATAGAAAGAGCCAAGTAAACCTAGCACAGCGGCAGCGATGCCACTATTGCGGGGAGTAAAAGTTATCCCGAAAGCGATAGGATACTCGTCAAATTCCTCTAATTCCCGATCTTCAAATTCTTCGGTAAAGGTCATGGTTGAATGGCTCCTTGGCGTTTGAGAGTATTAATCCTAGTGACAACTCCGGGTGCTCCATTCCGGGTAAGATTGAGCAGTTGTTGAGTAGCGGGAGTATCACTTAATTGGGCGGTGATCACAAATTGAACCGCTTGGGGGAAAGTGACATTAATATTTTTGTACTGATTGGCCACCTGTACGGGTAAATCGGCCAGGGCAGCACTTTCGATCGCGGTTTTCTTGCCCTGTAAAAAAGGAGAAGCTTGCAGGGTTAAGAGATAATCATTTACTGCTTCGTAACTACTGGCAAAACCACTGATTTTTAACTGAGTAGCCCGATTCGGTTGCCCTTGATCTGGGGCAGCGGGAACCTCCACCTGCTGCACACTGGTTAGCTGGACGCTAGGGGGAGTTTGTTGGCGAATTTCTTGAAGAATGGCTGACCAAGGCCTAATCTGATTGAATACAGTTACCAGAGATTGATTTTCTCCTTCTACTGCCGTTAATTGCGCTCTCAGGTCTTCTAGCTTTTTGCTTTGGGCTTGCAGTTGACCTAATTCCGCGTCCAGTTGCTGAATTTTGGCCTGAGTTTCGCTGGTTTGCACACCGAGGATTAAACCGAGTAATCCCGTCAGTGTCAATAATCCGGCCCCCACTCCCACACCGATCCACAGGGGTGTTTGTTTACGCAGGTTAATAGCGGTGGAAATCTTGGACGCGGGGGTTCCTTTGCCCGTTTGGGTAAGATGGCGATCCTTAAGAAAATTAACGTCAAGACTATACATAATTTCTGTCTATACCTCCCGTAATCCTAAACCGAGAACTGTTCCTAATCCAGGTCTTTCGGTATTAGGAATCTCTTGAGTTGTATCTAAATTCAGTGATGCGATCGGATCGATTGCCATGGCGGGGACGCTGAGACGTTGAGTAAAATATTCGTCTAGTTGCGCTAAACCGCCCCCGGGACCGGCTAAAAGTAACTGGACGATTTCCAGTTCATCACTTTGGTTAAGATAGAAATTAATCGATCGCCGTAACTCATCGGTTAATTCCCCTAAAACGCGCATCAGTGCCGTCATCCCGGCGTTAGTAGGGGCCCCGGAAGTGCCGGTATTGGTGCTAAGACTATCAAAGGCAATAATCGGAATTGTCATCCCCAAAAGAATCTCAGGACTGCGGGAGGTGGGCAAATTCATCGCCCTGGAGAGGGCATTTTGTAGCTGGAAAGTGCCGATGGGGACAGTGCGGGAAAATTGGGGAACGCCGTCCACCACGATGGCAATTTCCGTGTTATCAAATTCTATATCAACAATAACGGCGGCTTCATTGGAACTAAACTGTCGCAAATGCTCGCGAATCGTCCGAATTAGGGCAAAACTATTAATTTCTAGCACATCTACCTGTAATCCTGCCTGTTGGAAGGTTTCCATATAGGCATCGGTAATCTCCCGACGAGTAGCAACTAATAATACTTGTACTTTTTCGATCCCGTCTTCATCCTGAAAGTAGCCTAGTTTTTGGTAGTCGAGATCCACTTCCTCGCGAGGATAGGGAAGGTATAAACTAGCCTCATGATTTAAGACCAGATTTCGCAATTCCTGATCGTCCAATTCCGAGGGAATGGGGATAATCCGGATAATTGACTCGCGCATCGGCACACCAGTAGCGACTCGTTTGCTGTTAATTTTATTTTCCTTGAGGACTTCTTGGATTAATTCCGCTAAAGCGGGGGAATCGACGATTTTTCCCTCCTCAAAGATGCCTTCCGGGATATCCGACGAACAACATTTAACTAATTTATAATTTTGTCCCTGTTTGGCGATCTGAGCTATGTTAATACGCTCCGGGGTGATCTCTAACCCAACACCTTGAGGTTTTTTTGTCAATAGCTTTTTAAAAAAACTTACCATAGATTTTCTTGGGCAGCTCTAAGAGAATTAGTGATTAACAAAGCCAATAATTTTTTGACCTGATTTTATCTAGGGTCGATCAAGGCAGTAAATCAGTCTATAAACGATCCTGACTGGGTAAATTACCCAGAAAAGGTAAAAATCGAGAAGGAGAGACGCTATTTCGGCCCTAAATACTAACCCGATTATCTGTGTTCAGATCGAGGTTAATCTTAACTGGATAGGAGGAGAGGAAGTGCTTAATGATGGTGATATTGTAATCAATTTTGGTGAAACAACCAAGTCCAAGCTAAAAATTGGCCATTACCCCCCCCTTTTTTTTGCTCCACTAGATCAAGCCAGCCAGGCCTAGTTAGAATACCCAATTATCTAGAGAAAATTTCAATTTTTCTAGGCACGATTTTTTCTTGACTCCAGGAAACCGGCGATCAAATGCTTCTGACGGGCGTGATTTTCCCCTATAATTAGGAGTTTGCACAGTGACAAAAGAAGTTAAGGAGCGATTTCGATGGCACGAATGTACTATGATGAGGATGCCAATTTAGATTTATTAGCGGGAAAAACGATCGCTATTATTGGTTATGGTTCCCAGGGTCATGCCCACGCATTAAATCTCAAGGATAGTGGCGTTAATGTGATTGTTGGTCTATATCCCGGCAGTAAATCGGCAATCAAAGCCAAAGAAGCCGGTATTCCGGTTTATGATGTGGCCCAAGCCGCTAAAATTGCCGACTGGATCATGATCCTCTTACCAGATGAAGTGCAGAAAACGATTTATCTCAACGAAATTGCCCCGAATTTAAGCGAAGGCAAGGTTTTATCTTTTGCCCACGGCTTTAATATTCATTTCGGTCAAGTGGTTCCCCCGGCTAACGTTGATGTGGTTATGGTCGCACCCAAAGGACCGGGCCATCTCGTCCGTCGCACCTACGAACAAGGTCAAGGAGTCCCCTGTTTATTCGCCGTCTATCAAGATGCTACCGGCCAAGCACGCGATCGGGCGATGGCCTACGCTAAAGGTATCGGTGGCACTCGGGCCGGGGTTTTGGAAACCACTTTCCGCGAGGAAACAGAAACCGACCTTTTTGGCGAACAGGCAGTATTATGCGGCGGTTTAAGTGCTTTAATTAAAGCTGGCTTTGAAACCCTCGTGGAAGCTGGTTATCAGCCCGAATTAGCCTATTTTGAGTGTTTACACGAAGTGAAACTGATCGTCGATCTGATCGTCGAGGGCGGTTTAGCCAAAATGCGCGATAGTATTTCCAATACAGCCGAGTACGGTGACTACACTCGCGGTCCGCGGGTGGTGACGGAAGCGACTAAGGCCGAAATGCGGAAAATCCTCGGGGAAATTCAATCGGGACAATTCGCCAGAGAGTTTGTCCTCGAAAATCAAGCAGGTAAACCGGGGTTCACCGCTATGCGTCGTCAAGAGGCAGAACATTCGATCGAAGAAGTCGGTCAAGAGCTGCGGGCGATGATGAGTTGGCTAAAACGCTAGTTCTCTTTTTTTCGGTGGGGGGTTGGACGCAACCAGGCAATTCTTGCCCTTGCGTCCGCCCCTACACCCCACACCCCACACCCCACACCCTGTCCCCAGGAAAAACTTTTTCAGCAGCTCCTACCTAGTAGATCGCCTCTCGTGATTTAACCAGACCGATCGCCCGTAAACCGGCAATCACACCACAACCGATCACCATACCGACAAAGGAACGCATCAGATTTTCTAGGGGAACGATCCCAATTAAAGCGATCCAGACTTCTTCGGGCCAGTTAAAAATCGAGTAGGTAATGGCGACGGCCCCTAAATGGGAGAGGCCGCTGGCGGTCCAGGTACCCCCAAAAATTCCCGCCGCTACTAGGGCCAAATTGCTACCTTTGATCCAATGGGTAAAAAGAGTCCGGGTTGGTAGGATAAATAATACCAAAGCCGACCAATCGACGAAAGCCCCGGCGATAAAGACTCGTGGCGAAATGCCGTTCAGTCCGATCGCCCGGTTAGCGTAGATAAACAGGGGAATCAGAAAAATTAACGTTAATCCTAACCACCAATAACGGCGTTTTTTGCCTAAAACCATCGTTCCCGCCACAAAACTGGCTATAATTGCCCCAAAGACCGAAATAGCGGGAATTCCTGCCGTGTAGGGGGCAAGGAAAGCCCCAATTAAGGCCCCGATGCCACTAGCGATCGCCCCAGCGATCGGGCCGAGTAACCAACCCAAGAGGGGAAAAACCGCTTGACTGAGGGGCATACTACCGCCGGAAGCGAGGACAATGGAGAAGGGAATAAAAGAAAGGGTAGTGACAATGGCGGCTAAGACGACAATATAGGCGATCGGCGCACCATCAATGGCAGCACTACTGACAGCTTCCACTTTGCGTTCTTCGCCTTCGGGGATAATATCTAGGGTCATAGTTGCAAGGGTAATTCTAACTTTTCTATCATCCTCTGGTTTGATCTTCTTCCGGCAATTATTGATTTTTTTGATAACAGCGCACGGTAATGTGATAGGGATGAAAAATCTCTAGGAAATCTTTTTGTAGGGTTTGAAAAAAGCTCTCAATAATTTTGGGATCGTCGAGATGAAAGGGATATTCTTGATTAAATCCTTTGAAAAAATACCAGTTAATAATTAGCTTTCCTCCTGGGTTTAACCAGTCATAAAACTTTTTAAGTTGGACCGTAGGTGAGGGCAAATGCTCGATGACATCCAAACAGATAATCGTGTCAAATTTTAGCCGTTCGGGAATTTCTGTATAGAATGAGAGCTTATTAGTATCGAGATTTAATTGCTCGGCACGAAAGCGAACAAATTCATGATGTAGGGGATTAAGATCGCAATAGATCACCTGTTCAACCCCAGAATTCATTGCGGCAGCCAGGGCATGAGTACCGATTCCGCCACCAAAATCTAAGACTTTTCCGCTACCGTGATCATCAATTAATCTCAGGGTTTCCCCGATATATTCTTGACTGGATAAATGCCAAGCAGATAATTCAAATAAATAGTTTTCTTTGACTTTTTCCTGATAGAAATAATCTGGATTTGTCCAAGAAAAGTCTTGATGAGCTAAGGCCGCTAAGGAATCTTTTGCTATCGCTAATTTTGCTTGTAAAATTTCTTGGTCTAATTGTAAAAAGTCTTGTAGGTGTGACTCCAAATCAAAGGAATTGCGCTTGAATTCTGCGACCGAGGAGGATGATAGCAGGGAAGAATCTCGATTCATATATAGAGTGAAGCCAGGGAGAATTAGCTAAAAAACCGTTCCCTATTATCTCACAATCTGGCCAAATTATAGCAGGAAGTTTTCGTTAAAACAGTAGTGCCAGCTTTTGGCGTATATCCGCAAAAACTGGCACCGTCCATCTATTGACCTTGTTATATTTAAGGTCTTTATCTCGGCTGACCTCATTTCAAATTATCTATAGTATTTCCTACTTTTCCCTCCTTTTCTCTATACTTAATTATTTTTTAATATTTACTTTTGTGAGGATTGGTCAGGTTTTATTAAGTAATGCTGCGGATGCAGGGAAACGCCGAGAATTTGTGATATCCACACCTCAAAATCGTGGATTGGATAAGCTGCCCCCCCCGTCAAGGGATTTACCATTGGTTTCACCAGAATGGTAAACATTCCCAGACGATTTCCCGCTAAAACATCGGTCAACAAGCGATCGCCAACCATAGCAATTTGTTGGGGGGGGAGACTCATGGCTGCCATCGCTTGCCGGAGTTTGCGTCGAGAGGGTTTCACCGCACCGAGAAGGTAGGGAAGTTGTAAATTATCAGCGATCGCACCGATACGATTTTCGCTAAGATTATTGCTTACCAACCAAATCGGTAGATAAAGACGCAAGGAATCGACCCAACGCTGTAAATCGTCAGAAACCGTCGTTTCCTGGAGGGGAACAAGGGTATCGTCCACATCGAGAATCAATCCCTTAATCTGATGCTGACTCAAAATCTCCAGACTGAGACCGAGAATCGTATCCCCTAAAATTAAATCGGGTTGTAGAATTTTTGTTCTAGTCATTACTTCTCAAAAATAACTGGCACCGAGTCGATCGAACTCAGCTTCCCTACTTAGTATAAATGACCGACTGCCTCTGAAAATCTTGCCTGGCCGATCCCTTCACTTGGCCGCTTGAATCACCTGTAAACTGCCACCAGCGTATAATTTTTGTTGACAATCACGAAAACCGAGCGCCTGTAAAGATTGGATCAGGTCCCTATCGATAAACTGCCAAGCGGTATGGGTTTCAAATAATTGCAAAAATAGGGACAAAGAAGGCCAAAAAAGCGGGTTAGTGGGTCGATGAAAATCCACGAGGGCAAAAATTCCCCCCGGTCTGAGAACACGATACACTTCTTTGAGGATTTCCTCTAACTGCTCCGGTTCCATTTCGTGGAGAGCGGCGCTAGTATGAACAAAGGCGAATTCTCCGGCACTAAAGGGCATTTTTTCGGCTAATCCCTCCACATAATGTGCTTGCGGCACCGCTAAACTAGCTCGCTCCAGGGCCCGGGGAGAGACATCTAAACCGGTACAGCGATCGGATAGGGGGACTAGATAACGGGTGGTTTGACCCGCACCACAACAGAGATCGAGGATAGGGTCATTTTTAGCGATTTTTAAACCTTCTAGGGCCAATTGCCGAAAACGGGCTTCCCCACCCACCGCTAGGGCAGCCAGACGGGAGATACCATCGTAAAGCCATTGATATTGATAACTGAGGGGACGTAAAATTGTCGCCAAGATCAACCTCCAAGATTTGATTAAGTTCTATATTGTCTGTAATTTGTTTTAACGGTTCCACCGATATATTGTTAAACTTGGTAAAGAATCTGAAAATTTAAAAATTATCTGTTAACACTATGGGTCGCGTTGGCGTTTTATTATTAAATTTGGGTGGGCCGGAGCGGTTAGAGGATGTGCGTCCTTTTCTATTTAACCTTTTTTCTGACCCAGAGATCATCCGTTTACCGATCAAAGGATTACAAAAACCGTTAGCTTGGTTAATATCGACGCTAAGAGCGAGTAAATCCCAGGAAAATTACCGTCAGATCGGTGGTGGCTCCCCTTTACTCAAGATTACGGAAGCACAGGCCACGGCACTGCAACAACGTCTCGCTGAAATGGGCCGCGAGGTGAGCGTTTATATCGGGATGCGTTATTGGAATCCCTTCACTGAAGAAGCGATCGAGCGGATTAAACGGGATCATATCAAAAAATTAGTTATTCTTCCCCTTTATCCCCAATTTTCCATCAGCACCAGTGGTTCCAGTTTTCGTGTGCTAGAGGAAATGTGGCAGCAGGATCCCTATCTGCGTTTAACGGAATATACTCTCATCCCCTCTTGGTACGATCATCCCACCTATCTGAGTGCTATGGCGGATCTGATTGCGCGAGAATTAGAGCAGTGTCCTAATCCTGACCAAGTACATATCTTTTTTAGCGCCCATGGTGTCCCCCAAAGTTATGTGGAGGAAGCGGGAGATCCCTATCAAAGGGAAATTGAAGAATGTACTAGGGCGATCATGCGTACTCTAAACCGACCCAATCAGTACACTTTAGCCTATCAAAGTCGCGTCGGTCCGGTGGAATGGTTAAAACCCTATACTGAAGATGCTTTAAAAGGGTTGGGAGAGCAGGGAATTAAGAATTTATTGGTCGTGCCGATTAGCTTTGTCTCGGAACACATCGAAACCCTGCAAGAAATCGATATAGAGTATCGAGAAGTGGCGGAAGAAGCGGGAATTGAACATTTTCAGCGAGTACCGGCTCTTAACACTCACCCGATGTTTATCGAATCTCTCTCCCAGTTAGTGGTAAAATCCCTAGACGAGAAACCCACCACTTTCGAGCAAATTACCCATCCGAAAGCGAATATGAAAATGTATCCCCAGGAGCGTTGGGAATGGGGAATGACAACGGCAGCCGAGGTGTGGAATGGTCGATTAGCGATGATCGGTTTTCTGGCAATTATTATCGAATTAATTACTGGTCAAGGACCCTTACATTTTGTGGGTTTATTATAACCTCGATCTTCGCTGCCATTGCTTTTGACGGTAACTACCAAAATAAGGTTGGGTTAAACATAGTTAAACCCAACCATTGGCGATTTTATCTTCTCTTAGGACATCATATTAGCAGAACGAACATTAACGTTAACTTCTAGCCTGCCATTGCCGAGCATATCTAACCCAGTGACGCTAAACAGATTAGCTTTAATCCCCCTTTCCTGAAAATTAGCCTGTAATTCTTTGATGAGAACCTCTTCCACTTTCCCTTCATCATCTGCTAGAGCTTGGACGATTTTAGCGGCGAAAGAGCCAATTTTTGCGCTCAATATTTCTTCCACATTGGTAATCTCGATAATAACCATTGATTTTTCTTCTTAGTAGAGGACAAATAGCTTAACAAGCAATAAGAACAGAATTTGCAAGAAAATAGAGCTGCTCTCATCTTAGGAATCAGTATAACCCGCACTGTTCCCCCCTAAACGGAAATTCCCACCCAGAAGGAGATTACTGCATGATAAACCTAGAGACCCTAGAAGGTTGGTTAAATGCTCCAGTGGAAAATGAGCGACTAGAATTTAAACAGGCTAAAAATCAATTTGATACAATCAAACTGTTAAAATATTGCGTCGCCCTTGCTAATGAAGGAGGTGGCCATTTTATCTTAGGTGTTACCGATAAACGTCCCCGTAAAATTGTTGGTTCACAAGCCTTTCCTACACCCGAAGAAATTAACAGCATTAAATCGCTAATCGTTCAAAAACTTCGCTTGCGCGTGGAAATCACCGAATTGGCCCACCCTGATGGTCGTGTCTTGGTTTTTGAAGTGCCAACCCGTCCCACAGGACAACCTATCGCCTTTGAAGGTGCTTATCTAATGCGAGCAGGGGAAGACTTAGTACCCATGACACCTGATCTGCTTAAGCGCATCTTTGCTGAAGATCAACAAGATTGGTTTTGTCAACCTGCTCGTTCTCATGCTAGTCCAGATGAGGTTATTGACCTATTAGACACCCAAACCTACTTTGAATTGCTCAAGCTTCCCTATCCTAGCCATCGTGATGCTGTTTTAGAAAGATTACAAGGCGATCAACTCCTGCAAAAAACCCCACAAGGTTGGACAATTCCTAATTTATCTGCCATCCTTCTGGCCAGACAACTTGAGAGCTTTTCCCCTACCTTAGCGCGTAAAGCACCACGAGTGATTATCTATGAGGGAACAGGTAAAATTAAAACTCGACTGGAACAGACAGGAACTAAGGGATATGCTGTGGGTTTTGATGGTTTAGTTAATTTTGTCCACGATTTAGCCCCTCAAAATCGCGTCATCGAGGAGGTTCTTAGGGAAGAAGTGAAAATGTTTCCTCCACAAGCTTTGCGAGAACTGATCGCCAATGCTTTGATTCATCAGGACTTTCTCGCTACAGGCGCTTCGGTGATGATTGAAATGTATGATGATCGAGTAGAAATCTCTAACCCTGGTATTCCTTTTATCAAAGTAGAACGCTTTATAGACGAATATCGCTCCCGTAATGAGCAATTAGCTGACATAATGCGTCGTTTTGGCATTTGTGAAGAAAAGGGCAGTGGTATTGATAAAGTTATTTCCGCTGCCGAGAAATTTCAACTTCCCGCACCAGATTTTAGAGTAGGTGAGATCCGAACAACTTCTATCCTATTCGCTCATCAGGATTTTGGCAAAATGAGTCAATCTGACCGTATTCGCGCTTGTTATCAGCACTGTTGTCTCCTCTATGTCGATAATCAACGGATGTCTAACCAAACCTTACGAAATCGCTTTTGTTTAAATGAATCAAAAAACAATACTGTTTCTCAAGTGATTGGGGCAACTAAAGAAGCAGGACTGATTAAACTTGACGAATCTGAATCTAAATCAACTCGTTATGCTCGTTATCTCCCCTTTTGGGCCTAGACTAGCCTTGAGCGAAGTGTACACTGAGCTTAGTCGAAGTGTGGAAATGCTAAAAAGTGCTTCAACGCAAATCCATTTTAGGGATGTCAAATCGGCGAAACCCTTATACAGCGAGCAAAAAAGTGCTTCAACGCAAATCGACATTTTTCCAAGAGGAGATTTTATCATCGCGTCCACACGGGAGTGGGACTTGTGGACGACAACGGCGATACATTTCTTTAAACTGCACCCCCCAAACGTAAATAGGCTTCAATAAAGCTATCTAAATCCCCATTCATTACCCCGGTAACATCGGTGGTTTCCACATTACTACGCAGATCCTTCACCAATTGATAGGGATGAAAAACATAGTTACGGATTTGATTGCCCCAAGCGGCCTCCACCATATCGCCGCGAATTTCGGCGATCGCTTGAGCCTGTTGTTCCCGAGCAATAATTAACAATTTCGCCTTTAATAAAGCTAGGGCTTTTTCTTTATTTTGTAATTGCGATCGCTCTTGGGTACAACGCACAGCGATACCTGTGGGAAGATGAACCACACGCACGGCAGTTTCCACTTTATTAACATTTTGTCCACCTTTTCCCCCCGATCTAGTGGTGGTAATTTCTAAATCTTTATCGGGAATTTCTACCCTCACCGCATCATCGCCCAAAATTGGCATCACTTCCACCCCGGCGAAACTGGTTTGACGTTTACCATTAGCATTAAAAGGGGAAATTCTTACTAACCGATGGGTGCCTTTTTCTCCTTTGAGATAACCGTAAGCATAAGTTCCGGCAATCTCAATTGTCACCGATTTAATTCCCGCTTCATCTCCTTCTGATATTTCCGCTAAAGTGACTTTATATCCCTGTTTCTCGGCCCAGCGAGAATACATTCTCAGGAGCATTTCTGTCCAATCTTGGGCATCGGTTCCCCCGGCCCCAGCATTAATCGTTAAAACTGCTCCTTTTGCGTCGTAGGGACCATTTAAAAGCCGTTGCAATTCCCAGCGATCGAGGTCATGCTGTAAATGAGTTAAATTGTCCGTCGCTTCTTCTAGCAAAGTTCGATCGGATTCTAATTCTAATAACTCGATAATTGCCTTGGTATCTTCTAATTGTCCACACCAACTTTGATAGGTTTCTAAAGAAGATTTACATTCATTTAGTTCTTGCAGGGTTTTTTGAGCAGTATCGGGATTATCCCAAAAAGTGGGGACGGCTGCCACCTGTTCTAAGTCTTTAATTTTCGCCCTTAAAGTGGGTAAGTCAAAGATAGTCCTGGGTTTTACCCAGGCGCGATCCTACTATCTCGATACCTTTTTTTAGTTCCGATATTTCCATGTTATCAGTTAAGTAAGTGGTTGTAATTAAATAGACGATGGATTTTGCCTTTGATCTTCCCCGTCCTCTTGATTAAGGGAAATGCCGATCCCCCCTTAATAAGAGGGGCATCTGAGGATTTTTAACGGCTAAAATGGTACGATCGATCCGCGCAGGGGGGCAAGACTTTGTAAAGCGTTTTCAGCCTTATCACGACTACTAAACGCGCCTATTTGCCAGACGCGACGACCTTGGTGGGAAGTGGGGAAAGCGTCGGGATAGAGAGAACGAACCCTAGTGCGATCGCTCTCTGTTTTAGCTTCGATTACTACTTTAAAACCTTGGCGACCACTATTGCTCATATTACCACTACTGGGATTAGCGGCAGCCCGATTAAAAGTGATTACGTCTGATAAACTTCTGGGATTGCCTAGGTTGCGCGGTGGCGGTGGTGGTACAATTGCATTATTATTCTGAGAATTGGGAGGAGTCAGGGGGGGTAAATTAGGGGTAACTGGGGACGGTGGCGTTAAATTTGGCTCTGGTAATGGATTATTGACCACTGGCTGAGGATTGCTCTCTACTGCTGTTTCTGCAGCGGTAAAGGTATATTCTCGCACTTCGGGATTAGCAGCAGGATTAACAGGTGTTTCTGCTTTGACGGATTCTCTGGGGAGGGAATAACTATTACCCGCGAGTAATTCCGGGGGAGGATTGAAATTGGGACTATCGGCAGTTAGATAGATATGACTGAGATTTTGACCGGCTAGACTGCGTTTAGTAAAGCGCCAGCCATCGATGAGATAAATTTGCATTAAACCGGTCCCTAAACCTTTTGTCCGTCCAATAATTACCTCCGATTGCCTGGGATTGCGGGGGGTTCCCACAAGGACTAATTCCCCGTTGCGTTGTACGATACGCAGCAGGTATTCTAAACCGTAATCTTTGCCCTGAATGCGAAGGGAATAACCGTTACTGTCGGTGGCCCGTTCACAACTGCCGGTAAAATCGAAATCGAGGAGCAGAGGCTGAACAATGGTCGGTTCTGTGCCATTTACCGCCCAACATTGGCGTTTTCCTGGGATTTGTTGCAAAATCAGTAAATCGTATTTACCGTTACCGTAGGGTCGGGCAATAGCGATAAAATCTTCTTGATTAACTTCTCTTTGTTCAAAGAGAGTTGCTTGACTCGGTCTAGTCAGGAGGCAACCCCCCAGAAGTGAAAACAGTAGGGTAAATTTTAAGGATGATTTTAGATTCATAAATAGGGAGCGTTGTTATAGAGATTGTACTTGCATTTATTTTATCGATCTAGACGTAAGCCAGAGAATTTTGTTTTCTTTTGCTCAATAAATCTAAAAACCTTGTTGGGTAAAACTTTTAGACTTTTTGGTTTCCAAAAAGTACCAGATCTGGTAGTGATCGGGTGGAAAATCCCTGGACTTTTTCCCTGAAAATTAGGTAATTGACCCCCTCAAAATCGCTAAAACCCTACACCCCACACCCTACACCCCACACCCTACACCCTGCCCCCACCGAAAAACTTTTTGCCGCAAACCCTAGTTATTACTCGACCTAATCCACAGTAGGATAGAGATTGCTAAAAATTGACTCTTGAGTAGAGTGGCAACAAGATGGCGAAAGCGGCGATTATTGGATTGGGAAGATCGGGAATAGCAGCGGCAAGATGCTTAAAACGGGATGGTTGGCAGGTGACATTAAGCGATCGCTCTGATTCTCCCAGTTTACAAGCAACCAAAACCAATCTGGAAAGGGAAGGAATTATTGTCAATCTTGGTCAAAATCTCAGTCTAGAGGCTTCGGACTTGCCTAATCTTATCGTGGTTAGCCCCGGGGTGCCTTGGGATGCCCCGATTTTAATTACTGCCAGAGAAAAAGGCATCGATACGATCGGAGAATTAGAATTAGCTTGGCGTTATCTGCAATCTTCCCCTTGGTTGGGTATTACGGGAACTAACGGCAAAACCACCACCACCGCCCTCTGTGCCGCTATTTTTCAAAAAGCGGGGTTAAATGCCCCTTCCTGCGGTAATATCGGCTATGCTGCCTGTGAATTGCCTTTAAAAGCCGATAAATACGATTGGATTATTGCGGAGATTAGTAGTTATCAGATCGAGTCCAGTCGGGATTTATCGCCGAAAATCGGCATCTGGACAACTTTTACCCCCGATCACCTCAGTCGTCATCAAACCCTGGAAAATTATTATCGGATTAAAGCCTCTTTACTGCAAAAAAGCGATCGCCAAATCCTCAACGGTGATGATCCCTATCTGCGTCAAATCGGTGTTAGTCAATGGCAACAAGCTTATTGGACTTCTGTGAAGGGCAAAGCTGCGCTTTTGGGCGATCCTAGTCGTGGTGTTTATCTCCAAGATAACTGGATCGTGGCTTTTGGGGAGTTAATTGCCCCGGTTAATCTCCTGAAAATGGTGGGTAGTCACAATCAGCAGAATTTGCTTATGGCTGTGGCCGCCGCTAGATTGGCAGGAATCGAGAAAAAAGCCATTACCGAAGCGATCGCCACTTTCCCCGGGGTTGCCC
The DNA here is from genome assembly GCF_027532095.1 of Microcystis sp. LE19-195.1E. Lineage (NCBI taxonomy): Bacteria > Bacillati > Cyanobacteriota > Cyanophyceae > Chroococcales > Microcystaceae > Microcystis > Microcystis sp. LE19-195.1E. The sequence goes on along the minus strand of NZ_JAPZSZ010000149.1, from coordinate 8,568 downwards.
ATCGTCTAGAGTATATTTGTACCTATAAAGGCCTAGACTTTATTAATGATAGTAAAGCAACTAACTACGATGCCGCCGCAGTGGGCTTACAATCCGTCCCTAGTCCGGCGATTTTAATCGCGGGGGGAGAAGCGAAAGCAGGGGATGATCGGGCTTGGATCGCTGAAATTAAGGCAAAAGTCGCCACCGTGCTGCTGATTGGTGACGCTGCCGCCGATTTTGCCCGTCGTTTACAGTCAGCAGGTTATCAAGATTATGAATGTGTAGAAACGATGGACAGGGCAGTTCAACGCGCGGCTGAACTAGGACCGGCAAAAGAGGCTAAAGTGGTGTTATTATCGCCCGCTTGCGCCAGTTTTGACCAATACCCAAGTTTTGAACATCGCGGCACTCACTTTCGGCAATTGTCTTTACAGTTATGGGGAGATGGGGAAGTGGGGAAGTGGGGGAATGGGGAAGTGGGGAATTTCAACTAAAACCCCAACACCCTAAAACCCTAACACCCTAAAACCATGTTGCCGACGACTAAGACGCAATTTTTGTTCCCAAAGATACTCTTTTTCGGCTAAGTTGGGTAAAATCAGGAGGAGTGAACCAAAAAAATTAAGAGAAAAAACGTGCTGGGATCGTCCTTCCATCTTGATCATCTTTTTAACAAGCCCCTAATTGCCTGTCTTTTGTCCTGTGTGGGTGTCTTGCTGCCGATCCCAGTTTTAGCGACACCGGTGGCAGTGTTAAAAAGTCAAGAAAATGCCAATCAATGGACAGATATAACCGAACGTTTGCAAAATGTCGGGGTTAATTACTGCATTCTCCAGAGTAATCAGTGGCAAAGCGACGCGGATTTAAATAAAATTAAGGTTCTAATCATCCCCAACGTCGAGACTATTTCCGGTTTACAAGCTGATGTCTTGAGTCGTTGGCTTAATCGCGGTGGTAAAATTATTGTCACCGGTCCGGCGGGGAATCTTTCGGAACCTGCTGTGCGTCATCAATTGCGATCGCTATTTGGGGCTTACTGGGCTTATCCTCACTCCCAAGCTTACACCCTGCGGCCGACTAATTTAGGTGAACTGAAAAACCAAAAACCTCTAGCCAGCAGTCTCCTCGGTGGTGTGGTTATCCCCACGGGAGTTAATAGCCAAACCGTTGCCGTCTGGGGGGCGCGCAACAATCCCCCCGCCGTTGTCCTCAATAATAACTCGATCTTTCTCGGTTGGCGCTGGGGCAGCGATGCCGTCGCTAATCTCGCCCTCGATAGTGCTTGGCTAGAAACCGCCCTGCAACGCTACGGCATTAATCGCAGTTCTTCCAATAGCACAATTGCGCCCTATTGTCAAGGAAGCTCAACAATAGTTAATAATATTAACAATACACCATTAGCGATCTCGCGTAGCGAGCGCGTTGCGATCGCACCCCGTCGCCCTCTACCGCAGATTTCAGAAAATCCCCCCAGTGAAACGGCGAGATTAAGTCCGAGTACCGAGGCAATTCCCCCCAGAGCCAGCCTAACTCCTCAACAAATTAGCCAGATGACGGCGGAATTGCAGGGATTAATCGGGCGTTATGGGGTGACTCTCTTAGCTTTAGAGGCCAGCAACAGTAATATATCCAATACTGATAAATCCTTAGCACAAGCATTTCATAATCGCGGGAAAAATTCCCCCACCTCAGATACAGCCAGACGATTCCGTTTAGCCCTAGAAAATGCCCAAGGAGCCTTAAATAATTTTCAGAATTTAATTGCTCAGGGGGCCTATACCCAAGCGCGGGAATTTTGGTTACAAGCGCGGCGAAATCTTTGGGATAATTATCCCACTAATCGACAATTTGCCCAACCAGAAATACGGGCAATGTGGTTAGATCGAGGCACGATCGTAGAAGCTAAAAATGAGGACGATTTAGCTAAAGTATTCGATCGCATGGCGGCAGCGGGTATTAATGTGGTCTTTTTCGAGACAGTTAATGCTAGTTATACTATTTATCCCAGTCAAGTTGCCCCCGAACAAAACCCTTTAACTAGAGGTTGGGATCCCCTAAAAGTTGCCGTTAAATTAGCCCATGAACGCAATATGGAAATCCACGCCTGGGTGTGGGTTTTTGCGGCGGCTAATCAAGCTCATAATAAAGTATTAGAGCAACCATTAGATTATCTCGGTCCAGTTTTATCCCGTAATCCCGATTGGGGGGCAACTAATAAAAGTGGTGGTTCTTTTGATTACAGTCAAGGCACGAAAAAAGCCTTTTTTGATCCTGCTAATCCCGAGGTACAGAACTATCTTTTATCTCTTTACGAGGAAATTGTCAAGAATTACGATGTGGATGGCTTGCAGTTAGATTATATTCGCTATCCCTTCCAGAGTCAAGATTCTAATCAAACCTATGGTTATGGTAAATCCAGCCGTTGGTTATTTAAACAAATGACGGGAGTTGATCCAATTACTTTAAATCCCCGGGGCGCTTTATGGGAACAATGGACTAGCTTTAAAATCCGTCAGGTTGATACTTTTGTCTCGCAGGTTTCTACTCGCTTAAAACAGATTCGCCCCAACTTAAAAATGTCGGCGGCGGTGTTTCCCCTAGAACAAAAAGAACGATTATATCGTATTCAACAAAACTGGGAAGAATGGGGACAAAATCAATGGATAGACCTGATATTTTTAATGACTTATGCTCTCGATACAGGGACTTTAGAAGATAAAACCCAGTCTTTATTTGATCGCCAAATTGCAGGAAATGCTCTGATTATACCCGGTATCCGTCTGTTAAAAGTACCCGATCAAGTCACGATCGATCAACTACAATTTATTCGCAATCTTCCCACTTCGGGATTCGCTCTTTTTGCCACAGAAAATCTCAATCCCAACTTGCAAACAATTCTTAATCGCATTCAGGGATCGATAATTACGAAAAAAACCGAACCTTTACCCCACCGTCAACCCTTCAAAACGGCGGCGGCGAGGTTTAATTCCCTGCGTCAAGAGTGGAGTTTTTTAATAATAAATAATTTATGGGCAATGGAGGAGGGAACCTTAAAAGCTTGGGGGCAAGAAGTGGACGAAATGGCTAATCTATTAGAACAATTGGCTAATAATCCCAGCCCTCGCAATTTGACTTTAACTCAAAATGCTTTAAAGCGATTTAGCTATAAATTTAAATCTGTGATGTCCAGACAAAAAGATTTATCTGCCTATCAAATACAGGTCTGGGAAAATCGCCTCGCAACCCTACAAAGTCTCTTAAGTTATGGTCAAATGGTTGAGTTTTAATTAAGGCAAAAGGTAGGAGGTAGGTTTTGGGGTTTTAGGGTTTTAGGGTTTTAGTTCAATTTCCCCACTTCCCCACCTCCCCACTTCATAATTCATCATTCCCACACCCGACACCCGACACCCGACACCCGACACCCTCTTGTCAGAGGCCCGCCCGAATATGTAACAATTTATGGGAGAAACCCCAAGCAAATTTAACGAGAAAAACATGGCAGGTACAATTAAGAAAGGAGCTTTAGTCCGCGTGGTGACGGGAAACCTAGAAAATAGCCTCGAAGCCCTAGCCAGCGATCGCCGTTTACCCAGTTATATGTTCAACTCGACAGCAGAAGTCTTGGATGTAAAAGATGATTACGCTTTGATTAAATTCTATGTTCCTACCCCCAGTGTGTGGCTAAAGCTCGAACAACTGGAACCCGTCTGATGAGGATATTGCCTCATCCATAAACCATGGCTGACTTCTACGATACACTCCTCCCCTGTCAATCGCCCCGAGTCTCGGTTATTGGTGCTGGTAACGTCGGACGCACCCTGGCCCAACGCATCGCCGAAAAAAACCTCGCCGATGTAGTTCTCCTCGATATCGTCAATGGTTTACCCCAGGGTATTGCCCTAGATTTGATGGAAGCCCAGGGCATAGAACTGCACGACAGCGAGATTATCGGCACTAATAACTACGAAGACACGGCAGGCTCGGATATTGTCGTGATTACGGCTGGATTAGCCAGAAAACCGGGCATGAGTCGCGATGACCTCATGAATGTCAATGCCAAAATTGTCGTTGAGGCCGCCACTAAATGCCTCAAGTATTCTCCGGAAGCCATTTTTATCGTCATCACCAATCCCCTTGATGTGATGACCTATCTAGTCTGGCAAGCAACCGGTTTACCCCCCCAAAGAGTGATGGGAATGGCAGGAGTCCTCGATTCTTCCCGTTTACAAACCTTTATCGCCATGGAATTGGGGGTTAGTACCGCCGACGTTCATGCTATGGTTTTGGGTGGTCACGGTGATTTAATGTTACCCCTACCCCGTTACTGTACCGTCAGTGGTGTGCCAATTACCGAATTAATGGACGAGATGACGATTAATCGTCTAGTGGAGAGAACTCGCAACGGTGGGGCTGAAATCGTCAAATTACTGCAAACTGGCGGCGCTTATTACGCCCCTGCTTCCTCTGCCTGTACCATGGTCGAGACGATATTGAGAAATCAATCCCGTTTACTGCCGGCGGCAGCCTATCTTAAGGGTGAATACGGTTTACAGGATGTCTATCTGGGGGTTCCCTGTCGCCTAGGCTGTCGGGGTGTGGAAAGTATTCTGGAAGTGCGTTTAACCGATGCTGAACGTCTGGATTTACACACTTCTGCCGCCTCAGTTCGTCAAAATGTTCATTTAGCCCTTGACAGTCTCAAGGTTTTGATGTAGTTAATACAATTCGTATTTTAAGAGGGTACAGGGCAAAGAACCGTTATACAAGGGAGTGCGACGGGAAGAACGCAGACCGATTTGTTTGGTCAGTTCTTTGTTTCCCGATAAAATATAGGCTGTCCAACCCTTAAACCTCTGTTTTAAGACATCACCGAAGGATTTATATAAGGCCCCTAATTCTTCGGTATTGCCCAATCTTTTGCCGTAAGGGGGATTACAGAGAATAATCCCTCGATCGCTCGCCGGTTCTAAGTCGGTGATGCTTTGCAAGCTAAAATTAATATGGTTCTGCACTTGACAAAAATAGGCGTTATCCTCGGCCTGATGTAGAACCTCATAATCGGCATCACTAGCATAAATTGGCGCATTTAGCTGAGATTTTTGTTTTTCTTTAGCTTCCTTAACCAAAGATTGCCATAAATCCGGTTGATAGTCTGGCCACTTCTGAAATCCGAACTGGGAACGAGATAAACCGGGGGCAATATTTAAAGCTTTTAACGTCGCTTCGATGACAATGGTTCCCGAACCACAAAAAGGGTCTAAAAGCGCCATATCATCCTGCCATGCCGATAATTCTACCAAAGCAGCGGCGAGACTTTCTTTCAGAGGTGCGACTCCCATGGCCCGATGATACCCGCGACGATGCAAACTGTGACCAGAACTATCTAAACTAAGCACACAGCGATTTTTCTCGATATGAGCGTTAATTTGCAGGTCGGGATTTTCTGTATCCACAAAAGAACGTGGATTCCCCTGTTGACGCTGTTGGTCGATAATAGCGTTTTTGATGCTTAAAGCGGTGTAATGGGTGTGATTGAGGCTATCGTTCGTTCCCGTACATTGTACCGCTAAAGTTTCCTCACTGCTGAGATAATCGCGCCAATCAATGGCTTGAATGCCGTCATACAGTTCCTCCCCATCCCCACAGGGAATTTCGGCAATGGGAACCAAAACCCGAAAAATAATTCTTGACCAAAGATTGACTCGATAGAGTAGGGCCAGATCTCCCTGAAAATGGACTCCGGTGAATACGGGTTTCACTTCTTTGGCCCCCAGGAATTCTAATTCCCTAGCGGCAATTTCTTCTAGTCCCCTAGCGGTAGTGGCAAAATAGGATCGAGTCATTTCAGTTATCAGATGTGAGTGATCAGATGTGAGTGATCAGATGTGAGTTATCAGATGTGAGTTATCAGTTTTCACAGAAAGATTTTAATTTTCATCTCCTTGTAAATTCCTATCTGATTCCCTCAAGTCAGTTAAAATCGATTAATGCCACAGGATTTAGTGCATCGGAAAATTTTACCCAATCACGACCATAATAATCCTCTTTTGTCAAGGCAGAAATGCTTAAGAATTGTGTCGCTGTGGTCATTAGTTTTATCCTGACAAATGCTCAGACCGACTCTGTGGCTCTCTCCTCTCCCCTGAAGTCTTAACAAGTAATTGAGATGCACGAGCAGCTAATCTACTGAGAAACCCAAAAAATGCGTCTTTGATTAGGATCCCGTCGGGGACTTTGTTCCCCCATGACTTGCCGCGCTTGACTAGGATCGAAGCTGCGAGTAAATTGACCGCGCAATTGATTGACGCGTTCCTCCTTTTCTTGGGCCGCCAAACGCACTTCTTCTAATTTTGCCTGTTGGATCTGTTGGTAAGGTAGCAAACGAGCGATCGCAAAAACTGCCGTGATGGAAAGAGCGCTATAGGCAATAATTCGCAGCCAAATCTCGATAATTTGCCATTTTTGGGATTTATTGCCGCTTTTTGGCTTTTTTTGTGTTTTTTTGTCGGTTTGGTTTCGTGTTCGTGCGGTCATAGATTTATGAGTATAAGTAAAATCGGTCAGAAAAGTGGCTAATTACCTTCAAGTTACACCCAATCACTGATAACTGGTAACTGATGACTGATCACTGAAAAAACCCCAATCGGTCTATCCTATAGCTAGGTCAGACGGGATCAGGGTTTATTGAAAGCGACTTTACTTATAAAGTTCCGTCGCTAGACGAAAAGCCAAAATCCCGGGGATTAAAGCAATTACCAGAGCGACTAAAACTTGAGTATCAGAAAGCATTGCTGATTATCTCCTCATAAAGATATTCATCCAATACTTTCCGACATCATCGGGGTTCTCTGCATCATTTCGTTACAAGACTTCATATCTCCCCACCCCGATGACGGTTATCTCCCCTAGAAAAGAAAGTTGTAAAAGCGTTAAGCTGAAGTATTGCCATGATTACATTTATTTTTACCTGCGGCCTCAATGTTAGACTCGCTCCTTGATTCATCTCTAACCCTTAGTCTAAAAACCCCGTTAATTCTGTTGGTTCTCATTGCCCTAGAAGCGGTATTATCAGCAGATAACGCCATTGCTCTCGCTTCCATAGCACAGGGATTAGGAGATCATCAGCGTCAACGTCAGGCCTTGAATATTGGCTTAGTTTTCGCCTATATTCTCCGTATGATCTTGATTCTTACCGCCACCTGGGTGGTTAAATACTGGCAGTTTGAACTTTTGGGAGCAGTATATTTGCTCTGGTTAGTCTTTAATTACTTTGCCTCCCCTGAAGACAAGGATCACAGCCATCATAGTCTCCAGTTTCACTCTCTCTGGCAAGCTATCCCCCTAATTGCCGTTACTGATTTAGCTTTTTCCCTCGATAGTGTTACCACCTCCATCGCCGTGGCCGATGATACTTGGTTGATCCTGCTTGGTGGTACGATCGGAGTAGTTACCCTGCGCTTTATGGCGGGTTTATTTATTCGCTGGTTGGAAGAATACACCCACCTAGAAGATGCTGGTTTTGTCACCGTCGGTTTGGTGGGTTTAAGATTGCTGTTGCGGGTGATTAGTCCCGATTTTGTGCCGCCGGAATGGATTATGATTAGTTTAATTGCTATCCTCTTTGCTTGGGGTTTCTCAAAACGCAACGATCGAGAACCAATAGAGAGTGATACCATCCAATCTGATAAATTGCCATAAAATAATCATCAGGAGTCAGTATTCTCCGAGCCAGTATTCAGGAGATTGCTTTTATTTATTCTCCCCACTTCCCACTCCCCCACTTCCCACTCCCCCACTCCCCCATTACCCCACTTCCCCACTTCTCAACCCCTGACTAATTACCGACCACCGAAAAGAAAATCCCTAGAAGATCATGTCATCTTTACCGACTCCATCTGCTGATACCTTAGAAAATTCTACTCGATCGCCCTCTTGGAAAATTAAACTCCTCTACGATGGAGAATGTCCCCTCTGCTTGCGCGAGGTCAATTTTCTGCAAAAACGGGATGCTGGGAGAGGATTAGTTGCTTTTGTCGATATTGCCGCCGAAAACTATAATCCAGAGGAAAATGGCGGTATTTCTTTCGCGGCAGCCATGGGACGAATCCACGCCGTACTAGCTGATGGTACTATCCTCCAAAATGTGGAAGTGTTTCGCCAAGTCTATGATATTTTGGGCATTGGTTGGATTTATGCCGCTACCAAATGGCCGGTTATTGGGTTTCTAGTGGATATTATCTATGAAATTTGGGCTTCTTGGCGATTAACCTTAACCGGAAGACCGAATTTAAAAACAATCTTAGCAGAACGTCAAAAACGTCTGGAATGCAACTCATCAAATCGTTGTTCTCAGTCAGTTAAAATCTCCTAAAAAAATAGGGAGTATTTAGGGTTTGCTGAATAAATCTGAAATGTAGGCAAAGTAAAGGTTTTGGGGCTTTTCTTGCGAAACAGGTGCAAGATTTTGAGAGAATCGTCGTTCAAAACCTTGCGTCTTCATCGGCCCGCGTCCTGTAGGGGCGAAGCATTCGGACAATAACCTATCGGTGAAAAGGTAGATTTTCTATCCGAATGCTTCGCCCGTAC
>NZ_JAPZSZ010000054.1:0-7339 GCF_027532095.1 Microcystis sp. LE19-195.1E | reverse complement strand
CCAATCGGTCAACATTGAAGAAGTTTGAGCGTAGCCTACTCTTTCTTGCTTTTCGTACCAAGCTTGTGTTCGTTCGTGGAGAGCTTTGTTGTAAACTAATCTTACACAGCCCAAAGTGCGCCGCAATAGCGACTCTTGTTCGGGTGTGGGGTAAAATCGGTAAGAATAGGCTTTTTCCATACCTCACATTTTAGCATATATTTCGTAAATGTGCTAATATTTAACAGCAAAGCCGCCGTAAAACGGCGGGGTTTCAGACCCAAATTTTTCGATGACCGGAATCTATGAGCCTATCGACTGCCACCGTTACCGCCATCAATTATCCTGATGCTACCATCACTAGGGCCGAACGCGCCCTCTGTTGTTCTCCTTTCCGTGTCACCTTATTTGCGGCTATGCTGGAGCAAAGTGTATCACTTTTAAGCATCCCTGGTGCTGGGGGTTTAGAGAAAGGTTATACTTCCAGACTGCTGACGGAAGCGGCAGCGGAAAGCTATCTTCTCTGGTTGATTAAAGTGGGAATTTTGCGGCGCGAAGTAGATGGACAGGGGATAACCGATAGTTTTCGTCTCACTCCTTTGGGGAGGAAATTAATAGAAAAATGGCAACCCCAAGGGGACTTTTTCCCTCAACCCACTTTCTGGCAAAGATTTTTCAATACTCTGCAACGTTGGTTTTCTTTTTAATGCTGTCAGGAGTCGGGAGTCGGGAGTCGGTCGTCAGGAGTCAGGATTCTCCGAGTCGGTCGTCAGGAGTCAGGAGATAGGAGATTATTTTATTTATTCTCCCCACACCCCACACCCCACACCCCACACCCCACACCCCACACCCCACACCCCACACCCCACACCCCACTTCCCCACTTCCCCATCTCCCCATCTCCCCATCTCCCCACTTCCCAATTCATAATTCATAATTCCTAATTACCAAAAATTAAATACTCAATAAAAAAAACTAGATGAAAGCAATTATGGTAGTGGGGACAACCTCCCACGCGGGTAAATCTTTTTTAACTGCGGCTTTATGTCGTTTATTCAACCGGAAAGGTTGGCAGGTAACACCCTTTAAAGGTCAGAATATGGCCCTTAATGCCTATGTTACCGCCGGAGGGGGAGAAATGGGTCACGCCCAGGCGGTGCAAGCATGGGCCGCGGGGACAATTCCCCGGGTAGAAATGAACCCAATTTTATTAAAACCCCAGGGAAATATGACCTCTCAGGTGATTATTAAAGGTAAGGCTGTTGGTGTCACCACGGCAGCGGATTATTATCAGAATTATTTTGAGCAAGGTTGGCAAGCAATTAAAGAATCTTTAGCTAAATTATCAACAGAATTTGATCTAGTTGTCTGTGAAGGTGCGGGAAGTCCGGCGGAAATAAATCTCAAACATCGCGATTTAACTAATATGCGGGTGGCTAAATATCTCGATGCCGCTACTATTTTAGTGGTGGATATTGATCGCGGGGGGGCTTTTGCTCACGTCGTCGGTACGTTAGAATTATTAGAACCGGAGGAAAGAGCTTTAATTAAAGGTATTGTGATCAATAAATTTCGCGGACAAAAATCCCTCTTAGATTCGGGGATTACTTGGCTAGAAGATTATACAAAAATTCCTGTGTTAGGAGTTCTTCCCTATAGTGATATCTTTTTGAGTGCCGAGGATTCTCTCAGTTTACTCGATCGCCCCGCCCAAAAACCCAAAGCTGAACTAAATATCATTGTCATTCGTCTGCCTCATATCGCTAATTTTACTGATTTTGACCCTCTCTGTGGCGAAGCAACGGTTAATGTACGTTATCTAGAATTACAGGAATCTTTAGGTGATCCCGATGGGGTAATTATCCCTGGTTCTAAAACCACTGTTGCTGATTTAATTGCTCTTAATCAAAGTGGTATGGCTAATCAATTACAAGCCTATCACCAAAGGGGAGGTATTATCTTTGGCATCTGTGGTGGTTTGCAAATGTTAGGGCGATTAATCCTGGATCCTGACCATCGAGAAAGTCCCGACAGTGAGGCAGCTGGCTTAAATTTACTGCCCTTAAAAACGGTAATTACTGCCGAAAAAATTACCCGTCAACGACAAGTTTTATCCAATTATCCCCAAGCTGGTTTACCGGTAATGGGATACGAAATTCACCAGGGAATAAGCGAATGGGAAAGTGAATCGGGTTATCAAAAAATGTTCGAGGAAGATGCTAGTCTGGGAATTGTCAATGATTCTCTCTCAATTTGGGGCTGTTATTTACATGGTATCTTTGATAATGGTTCTTGGCGAAGAACTTGGCTAAATCATCTGCGTCAGCGTCGCGGTTTATTATCTTTGCCTACGGGAATTGCTAACTATAGTGAACAAAGAGAAATAACCCTAGATGCTATGGCTAATTTAGTGGAAGAACATTTAAATCTTAAACCTATTCTTGCTCATTTGTAAGGAGTAATTATGACTATTTCAGTGCGTTTTTTACCCGATGATATCATCATGGAAGCGGAAACGGGAGAACTATTATTAGATGTGGCCAAAAAAGCAGGGATTGAAATTCCTACCGGCTGTTTAATGGGTTCCTGTCACGCCTGTGAAGTAGAATTAGATGATGGTACTCAAATTTGTAGTTGTATTACTGGTATCCCCGGCGATCGAGATTCTTTAACCGTTCATTTATACTCCGATCCGCTTTGGTAGTTGTTAAAGTTTTCTGATAACAGAAGTCAGCTATTAATGTTAAGTTTACGACTTCTAACTAGGAGAATAATGGCTCGGCGACTTCTCGTCTAAGGGAAGGTTTTTGATTTTTGCAAGATGTCCATTGACAATAGTATATTCAATATATTCATAAAATACTATGGTATATCGTATCAATGGGATGTGACAATAAATTTCACTAAACCCTTGACAAAAGTTACTTTCTGTATTACCTTTCGACAGTAGTGGTGATGCCACGGGAAATACTTACATATTAACTATCTTAAAATATGTCAGATTATTATCATTATCAAAATTCTTGCTGTGGGACTGCCCACGCTTATTTGCTACCTTCTCTAAGTCAGATTTTTGCCGATCTTGCTCCTCCTGAAAAGCGTATTTTTGATCTCGGTTGTGGCAACGGTTCGATCGCTAATTGGTTATCAGAAAAAGGATTTCAAGTCAGTGGCTGCGATCCTTCCGAATCGGGGATAGCAGAGGCAAAAAAAGCTTATCCTGAACTTGATCTATACGTTGGCTCCGCCTATGATGATCTGGCTAGTAAATTTGGTACTTTTCCGCTGCTAATTAGTTTGGAGGTGGTAGAACACGTCTATGCCCCGCGCGATTATGCTAAGACGGTTTATAATCTGCTGCAACCGGGGGGATATGCGCTGATATCCACTCCCTATCATGGTTATCTCAAAAATTTAGCCCTAGCGGCTACGGGTAAGATGGACGAGCATTTTACCGCTCTTTGGGATCACGGACATATTAAATTTTGGTCTGTCAAAACTATCACACAACTGTTAACAGAAGCTAATTTATCGTTAGAGAAAGTCTATCGTATTGGTCGTATTGCTCCCTTAGCGAAGACGATGATTATTCTCGCTCGTCGGGGTCAATAAATCATACTAAATCCTATTTAAAAGGTATAGGAGAGGTGGGAGCAGGGAATTTGAGCATTTGTACTAAAATTCCCAATACGCAGTTTAAATACAGTACAGCTTAGTCAAACTTGGGAATAATCCAAGCTGCTACAATAGCCAATAAAACAACAATTTCTAAAATTTTATATAAGTTAAGGGATTGTAGCCACTGAAAAATCTTAGCTAGACGCAAACTTAACCCCCATTGACGTAATTGAGATAACCATAATTTCGGGCTATCTTGTTCACGAAAACGCCATTTAAGGATAGATAATAACAGGGGAACCCCTCCCACTTTAGCAGTCATGATCAGGTGCAGGATCAGACATACTGCCATAATTAACCAACTGAGCAAATGGGCATAATACCAAAAGTGATTCAATTCCCCTTCCGGTAGCCATTTGGAATCCATCATCCGACCACTATACAAGGCAAAAGTTAGGGCAAAAAGAGTCAAAGTATTGACTAAACGATGGAGACTATACCACCAAATCGGCTTACCAAATTGGGTTAATTTGTTAAGAGAATCACTTTGAATTAATCTTTTGTTGCCGCGACGAAAAGCATAGATAGCAAAAACGGGAAAAATAATCAGAGTATAGAGGCCAAAAGTGCCATGAATACTTTCAATTTCTTGATATTCTGGTAAGGGCAGTTTTAACCAACGACCGTCAAAAGTATCATAGGTCCAATAGGCCGTAACCATGGCGGCAATGAGGGCAATTCCCGTGAATCCGTGCAGAATTCGCAGTAAAAGAGGTTGATAAGGTTGATTAGTTTTCATGAACTCGATCGATACAATGGGGGATGTAAACTTGCCCAGATACTATGTTAACTAATCCTTGGCTCGTCGCTGTTCTTCTCAATACCGTCCTCCTCGGAATCGCCTGGATTGCCCCAAAAAAGCTCTTAACTCGGATGGGTTATCTCCATGCTTGGGTTTTAGGGGTAATTGTCTGGGGAAGCTTGGGATGGCGCGGTTATCTAATTGTTTTATTCTATTTCCTCGTCGGTTCTACTGTCACCCGCATCGGTTTAGCGCGCAAGGAAGCGGAGGGAATTGCCGAAAAAAGAGCGGGGGTGCGCGGTCCTGAAAATGTCTGGGGTTCCGCTTTAGCGGGGGCAATTTGCGCTATCCTAAGTCTTTTTGCCGCTTCTCCCTGGGATTACCTCTTAATACTCGCTTATGTGGCTAGTTTTAGCACTAAATTAGCCGATACTACTGCCAGTGAGGTGGGCAAAGCTTACGGTAAAACTACTTATCTGATTACTAATTTTAAATCCGTCCCCCGGGGAACAGAAGGTGCTGTTAGTTGGGAAGGAACGATCGCTGGTTTGTTGGCAGCCACGGCTATTTCCCTGTTAGCATGGGGTATCGGTGCGATCGATCTTCTTGGTGTGTTATGGTGCGTAATTGCGGCATTTATCGCCACCAATATCGAAAGTCTCATCGGTGCTACTCTACAAACTCGCTTTCTGTGGTTAACTAATGAATTGGTCAATGTGATCAATACGGTTATCGGTGCGATCGTGGCCATACTGTTAAGCTTGCTCTGGTCTTTCAGCTAAAATTAAGTGACTAAAAAAATTTTTCAGAGAATATCTATGCTAAAGTGGCGTTTTTGTGCATTGTCCCTGCTGTTACTGCTAATTACTGCCTGTGGGACGGAAAATCAACCCAATTCTAGTTCTAACACTGCAAATAGTCCCAGTGCTGACCGCTTGCAAACGGTGAAAAATCGCGGTAAGTTAATTTGTGGCATTAACGGAGAAGTGCCGGGGTTTAGCTTTGTTAATGAAAAAGGCGAATATTCGGGCTTAGATGTGCAAATTTGCCGAGCTATTGCGGCTGCTCTCTTTGATGATCCCTCCAAAGTCGAATATCGTAAACTTAGCCCCCAAGAGAGATTTACTGCCGTACAGACGGGAGAAGTGGATATCCTCAGTCGCAACACCACCTGGACGATTAACCGGGATACCGCTCTGGGGATGGAGTTTATCACCCCGGTTTTCTATGATGGTCAAGGAATTATGGCCACGAAAGCCAGTAATGTTAAGAAATTAGAAGATTTGAGCGGAAAGTCCATTTGTGTGCTATCGGGAACCACCACAGAACAAAATCTGGCCGATGCCATGGCAAAAGCGGCAGTGCAAGGTTATAAACCGATCGTTTCCGATGATGTGGAGGCTTTATATACAGCTTATCAGGCGGGGCGTTGTCAGGCGGTCACTTCCGATCGCTCCCAATTGGTGGCCCGGCGCTCGGTTTTTCCCCGACCGCAGGATCATCAATTATTAGAAGTGGTAATATCTAAGGAACCCTTGGCCCCGGCCGTGGCCGATGGTGATCCCGCTTGGTCGAATGCCGTCCGCTCGATCGTTTTTAGTTTAATTCAAGGGGAAGAATTCGGGATTAACTCAGAAAATATTGCCACTTTTGCTGACAGCAAAGACCCCAGTATTCGGCGCTTTTTGGGTATCGATGAGAAGTTAGGCGAAGATATGGGTTTACCCAATGATTTTGCCCAAAGAGTCTTAAAACAGGTGGGTAATTACGGTGAAATTTATGATCGGGAAATCGGTAAACCCCTGCAACTCGATCGAGGTTTAAATAATCTTTGGACAAAGGGGGGTTTATTGTATTCTCCTCCTTTTCGTTAATTTTAAAATTGTGTTTCCTGACGGGGAATATAGACTCCTAAGGCCGCTGGAATAACTCGAAACATGGCGGGAGTAGTGCTAGTAATTTCGCCATCGGTGTTGATACTATGGGGTTTACGAGTCTGAATTTGAATTTCTTTCCCCTTAAGAGTTCTCACCCAAGATAATAAACCCTGTTGTCCTCGCGGTAATGTCCATAAAAGCGGGAAAATTTGCCACCAGTGTTCAATTTCTAGGCTATATAAATCTAATCTTTGATCGTCGATTTGGGCATCATGAGCGATCGGCATTCCTCCCCCATAATAACGACCATTTCCGATCGCTATTTGTAGGGTTTTAACTTTGATATTTTGGCCATCAATACCGATCATAGCGGTAAAAGGACGAGTTTTACTTAATAACTGTAGGGCTGTCCAAGCGTAGGCCAAAATCCCCAAACGTCGCTTTAAACCCTTGTTCAGTTTTTGGGTAATTTTCACACTTAATCCTAAACTAGCCACGTTGAAAAAGTATTTATTATTTACCCAACCTAGATCGATATATTTTAAATTACCTTCCGCAATAATTCGACAAGCTTCGGCAATAGAATTCGGTATCCCTAAAGTCCGGGCTAAATCATTAGCCGTTCCCAAAGGTATAATGCCTAAAGGCAGTTGAGTTTCTACCAACACATCCACCATAGCATTAAGAGTCCCATCGCCACCACCGACGATAACTAAATCAATATTAGAGCGATATTTTTCCATCAAAAAAGGTATATCTTCTACCTTTTTCAAAGGGACGCTGATAATTTCAAAATCCCAATGATTGAGCAGATCAACAGTTTGAGCAAAGTTTTCTTTACCCTTGCGCGAGTGACGATTGATTAGTAGTAAAGCTCTTTTAGTCATAGGTAAGTTTCTCAGAGTGCCGGGATAAAGGTTATGTAATTAGGGTTTGCTGAAAAAGCTTTTCCTGGGGGCAGGGTGTGGGGTGTGGGGTGTGGGGTGTGGGGTTTTACCAGTTTTGAGGTGGTCAACTACCTAATTTTCAGGGAAAAAGTACCTGAATTTTCCCCCGATCCCCG
>NZ_JAPZSZ010000056.1:0-1907 GCF_027532095.1 Microcystis sp. LE19-195.1E | reverse complement strand
TTTGCGTACTCTTCTTCAAATTTTTCCCAGGGAATTAAGTTGGCCATAATAACCCAACGGTTTTCATCTGATAGTTTTCCGCTCCTCGGGCAGTTCAAATGATTCGGGTTCTGATGGAGTTGCGGTCGAGATACGATACATCTGTACTGAATGAAAAAAAGTGCTTGGCTTTTAGTGTATTTTACCTTTTTTTGGGACTTTTTTCTCGACTTTATTGAGTCGAAACCTTTTTCCTATCGGCATTTCAGGCTTTTTCAGCCAGCCCTGGATAGGACGTACCTTTAAATCAATTGACTTATAACAGCGAAATGCCTCCTCCACTTGAGATAAACTTTTATAGGCCTTAACCGTTGTCGCTGCATCCATCAAGGTTGACTCCAGAGAAGTTCTTAACACATACACACCATCCAATGCCGTTTCTTGAGCGATTAATTCCAGCTTACGCTGATAAGAAAAGCCTTCTTCTGTTATCTCTAGGTTATAGTATTTATTGACTTTAAACTGATTAAGAACCTTGCCCACTCTCAAAGCTATCTTATCTTGACCCTTTAAAGCTCTTTTCTCCCTTTGAGTCGCTTGAACAATCAAATCTAGTTCCTTCTCTACCGCTTCTAATAATGCCTCTCTTTGTAGTTGATTTTTCTGGGCAATGAAGGGATTCCGACAAGCAATTAATCTTTCATCGGGATAATCTTCACTCTCAAATTCCACCAAGTTTACCTGCTCAAATAATCCTAATTGAATCACTTCTACCTCAGCCAGTTTCCGAATTTGAGGCTTAGTTAAACCAACCCCAGTTCGGGTTAAGCAGCGGGGGGTAAAGCCCATTCCATCTTCAAGGAGGGTTTTTTCGGCTGGTGACAGTAAGCAATCAAACCACAGAGAAGATTAACGCAAAAATTAACAGGGCTGCGGTGGCGGGAATGTTCAACCCCAGAGATGTTCTTGAGTTGGTCAATAATAGTCTCGACAATAGAACGCTTACGGGATAAAAGCTGGTCATAAAGGCGGATTAAGCGATTTTTCAGGTTCCGCTTGGGTTTAGCAAAAAACTCAATACCAAAATCTTTGAGCAGTTCCTCCCCCAGGGATTGAGAGACATAACCTCGGTCAGCAAAAACTTTGCCAAACAAGGATTGTAGCAATTTGTTCACGGGTTTGCGGTCGTCCACATTGCCGGGGGTAAGGTGAACGTTGAGCAATTCTCCTTCCTCGTTCACCACTAAATGCAGTTTAAAGCCAAAAAACCAGTCCACAGAGGTTTTTCCCCGTGCGGCTAAATTGTCAAACACCCGATGACTACTGATGCGGCGATTATGGCAGACCTGAATTTTGGTGGCATCGACAAAGCTAATCCCCGTGCAACGACCAAAACAATGCTTCAAGTAAACGCATAAGGGGATGAGAGTCGAGGGTATCCATTCGATAAAACGTTGATAGCTAGGCAGTTGAGGGAACTCTTGTCGCCAGTAGACACAAACATGATCGAGGTAGAAATGTTTAAAATTACGGTAGTGGTTTTGATGGAAAGCGATCAGGATGGTCATAATTTCGCTTAAAGTCAAGATTTTGCCCCGTTTACGAGCTTTATTATCGGGCCAAAGCCTTGTCTGTTCTAATTTAGGTTCAAATACACGGCATCCGTCGTCGACATGACAGAAAAGAGCTTCTAGACTAGACATAGATGGGTTGGGGGTGCTGAGTTTATATATTTTTCAGCTTACTAGCCCCCGCCTTTTCTTTCCACCCTTATCCCGAACTGATGTTAATCATCGTTTTTCTTCGTTCCGACTTTGGGATTGTTTTGACAACTTAGGGTTGACCACTTCACCCACCTTCAACTCTAGGGATAGCAGATACCGTAACGAACGCTCTGCGAGTTTAGAAGGTTGAGTCAACATTTTTAG
>NZ_JAPZSZ010000250.1:0-6920 GCF_027532095.1 Microcystis sp. LE19-195.1E | reverse complement strand
TGGACTTTTTTCCCCTCAAAAAGTGCCAGCCATTGCGGGGATCGGGGGGAAAATTCCTGGACTTTTTCCCTGAAAATTAGGTAGTTGACCACCTGAAAATCGATAAAACCCCACACCCCACACCCCACACCCCACACCCTGCCACCACCGAAAAGCTTTTTCAGCAAACCCTAAATATCTGTAGAGACGTGGTTGACTGCGTCTCTATTTCAATTACCGATAACTAATCACTGTTAAACTAATCACTGTTCACGCTCTGGACAGTGAAAAAATGCAGATCCGAAGAAAACACCCCAATCCTGCCGTCAAAGTTGAGAGTTTGAGTTATGTGGTGAAAGTGCCAGAGGCACAACCGCAAAATATTTTAGAAGAAATCGTTTGGCATAAGGAGATAGAAGTCGATAAATTGCGCGAACGGTTGCCTTTATTGGAATTACGCCAAAAAATAGCCAATACTGCGCCACCTTGCGACTTTTTAGCCGCCTTAAAACAGGGTAAAACCCAACCCGCTTTGATTGCCGAAGTGAAAAAAGCTTCCCCTAGCAAGGGAGTTATCCTGGAAGATTTTGATCCTGTAGCGATCGCCCGTACCTATGAACAGGGGGGAGCCACTTGTTTATCGGTCCTAACCGATAGTAAGTTTTTTCAAGGTAGCTACGAAAATCTTACCCTCGTCCGGCAAGCGGTATCTTTACCCCTATTATGCAAGGAATTTATCCTTTATCCCTATCAAATCTACTACGCTCGCTCTAAAGGAGCCGATGCTGTCCTTTTAATTGCCGCTATTTTAAGCGATCAAGACCTAGCATATTTTGTCAAAATTGTCAAGGGTTTAGGGATGACAGCTTTGGTAGAGGTGCATAGTCTGGCTGAATTCGATCGAGTGTTAGCCATTGAGGGAATCGAACTAATCGGCATTAATAACCGCAATTTAGAGACATTTACAGTCGATTTAGACAATACTCGCCAATTACTAGAAGCCAGGGGCGAACAGGTGCGAGAAAAAGGTATTCTGATCGTCAGCGAATCGGGATTACACACAGCAACAGATCTGGCGAAAGTGAAGGAAGCGGGAGCAAATGCGGTTCTAATTGGCGAATCTTTGGTAAAACTGCCCGATGCTGCCGTCGGTATCCAGAAACTCTTTGAAAATCGGGAATAGGAGTTAGGAAGTGGGGAAGTGGGGAATTGGGGAAGCTGTCTCATCACCCTATCACCCCAAAACCCCATCACCCCAAAACCCTATCACCCTATCTCCTGAATACTGACTCCTGACAAGGCTATCTGCCGGGATATAATCAGAGTTTGCCGAATCTTAAATCATCCCCTCAGAATTGATGCGATCGAGATTTGGTTTTTTATCTTGTTAAATATAGCCCAACGAGAGAGGACGAACCATGGAAAATAAAAATATGTTGATGATTCCCGGCCCCACACCAGTGCCGGAAGCGGTATTATTGGCTATGGCTAAAGCACCTATAGGTCATCGGACGGGTGCTTTTAGCAAGGTAATCGCCGAATTAACCGAAAATCTTAAATGGTTGCATCAAACCAGTGGCGATGTTTTAATGCTAACTGCTTCGGGAACCGGTGCCATGGAAGCGGGAATTATTAATTTTCTTAGCCCCGGCGATCGAGTTTTGGTGGGAGATAATGGTAAATTTGGGGAACGTTGGGCGAAAGTGGCGAAAGCATACGGCTTAAATGTGGATGTCATTAAGGCAGAATGGGGTAAACCCCTAGATACGGAGGCATTTACCGCTAAACTGACCGAAGACAAGGAAAAAGCCATCAAAGCGGTAATTATCACCCATTCGGAAACTTCCACCGGGGTTCTCAATGACTTGGAAAGCATTAACAAAGCGGTAAAAGACCACGGGGAAGCTTTAATCATCGTCGATGCTGTCACCAGTTTAGGAGCTTATCATATTCCCATCGATGAATGGGGTTTAGATGTGGTCGGTTCTGGTTCCCAGAAAGGTTATATGATTCCTCCCGGTTTAGGTTTTGTTTCCGTAAGTCAAAAAGCTTGGAAAGCCTACGAAACCGCCAAACTGCCCCGTTTTTATCTAGATTTGGGCAAATACAAAAAAGCCACCGATGAGGATAGTTCCCCCTTTACCCCTCCAGTTAACCTGATGTACGGTTTACAAGCTTCTCTGCAAATGATGAGAAGGGAGGGATTAGCGGCAATTTTCGCCCGTCACCAACGCTTAACGAAGATGACGCGGGCCGGTATGCGCGCCCTGGATTTGCCCCTCTACGCGGCGGATTCCTGGGCTTCCACGGCGATTACTGCGGTGGCCCCCACTCTGGTAGATGCGGAAAAAATTCGTTCGACTCTCAATAAAAAGTTCGACATCGCTGTGGCTGGTGGTCAGGATCACCTCAAGGGTAAAATCTTCCGTATCGGTCATTTAGGTTTTGCTAGTGAGAGGGATATCCTCACGGTTATCGCTGCCATTGAAGCGACTTTAATCGAGTTAGGTGTCGAAGGTGTCACCCCTGGCGCCGGTGTGGCTGCGGCTGCCTCGGTGATGGTGCAGGGTTAATCTTGGGTTGGCTTTTCCCCTTCTCCCCAAAGAGGGGGATTTTGGCTGGAAAATATATCCTGTATATGTATAATTCGCTATAATCCAGCCAAAGTAATAGTCAACTCTTGTGGGTTTTATGTTATGTCTGCAAAACAAAATTTTGTGTTTGTATTTATTTGGGTGATTAACCTTTTGTTAGCGTTAAAGTTAGTTTTCGAGCAAGCATCTGTAGTTTTTTTAGCTGTCTTAGTCTTGACAACTTTCTTGCTGATTCTAACTTTGAAAGCTAATTCTAGTAAGGAAAAGAGAGTTAATTCTGACGAGAAAAGTGAGCAAAAAAATGCGAAGCAGGATAGTATAGATTGGCATTCTATATTAGTATTTTTCGCTATTTTTATCAATAACGTTGTTTTATTCTGGAAACTATTTTCCTCTCCGGAATCCCAAGGGGGGATACTGATCACGATCGCAATTATGGCAGCATTACTTTTATTAACCCTGGGACTTGATAACTTAGGGTTCCAAAATAAGTTTCCTTTTGTCAAACTTAAATAAATCAATAATCCCACTTAACCGTTTACTTTTGACTTGATTGCGGGCCGATTTGGGGCAAATGCAAAGCCGGATCCTGCGCTGTCCAACCGACGGGAGTATCTAAGCGCACCTCAAAATGAAGATGGGGGGGAATAATATCTGGTTGTCCCGTGGTGCCAACCGTACCGATAACGTCTCCTGCTCGTACCCTTTGGT
Source organism: Microcystis sp. LE19-195.1E (assembly GCF_027532095.1). Lineage (NCBI taxonomy): Bacteria > Bacillati > Cyanobacteriota > Cyanophyceae > Chroococcales > Microcystaceae > Microcystis > Microcystis sp. LE19-195.1E. The sequence goes on along the minus strand of NZ_JAPZSZ010000250.1, from coordinate 3,636 downwards.
CAATTTTCACTGTAACCCTGCTTAAATGGGCATAACGGGTCTGCCGGCGACCTAAATGATTAATTACTACCAAATTACCATAGGCCCCTTCCTGACCCACATAAATCACTAGACCATCCTCGGCGGCTAGAACTGGTGTACCAACATCTGCGAGAAGATCAATACCACTATGAAAGAGATTTTTCTGTTCCGTGGGGCTTTTTTGCCAACCGTAGGCTAATCCGACAGTGCTGGCCAAGGGTAAGGGATAAGAACTTAATCCAGTATAATCCGATCGCTTGCTGGCGGCGGACCAATTGGTGCCGGGGATAAAAACTATTGTCGGCCGACGACCACAACCGTTAAGCTCAAAGAGTATATCGGCACGAATACCTGATGCCGCTTCTAAATCGCGCCAAGTGGAACCCCGGGGTGCTTCGATGCGAATGCCGTTCATCGGGGGAATGAAGATTTCTTTCCCCACCGGGGCCAAACCATTTTTGAGAATAGTCGGATTGAGTTTAATTATCGTTGCGGGGATAAGAGCGTATTTTTCGGCGATTGAGGCGATCGTTTCTCCCGCTTGGATTTTATGGCGTTGTAACCTTGATAAAATCGGCAGGGGACAAACATTATCAGACCCTTGGGCAAAAATTAATTTTTGATTCAAGGTCAAAAAACCTAGACAAAAAAACCAAATTGTGCTAGTTAAACTTAGCCAAATTTTCTCACTTCTGATTCTCCGACCCATGACCATAAAAAAAGCGATCTCTATAATTACAAAACCCGGAGAATACTAGGAATACTGTCAATAGCTTCTAAAGACTCTATTGCCGCTAAAGCGTTGCGGAAATTGCCCTCGCGCACATCGTGGGTGACAACGACAATTTCGGCTAAATCACCCCTAATACCAATTTGTACCACGGATTCTAGACTAACCCCATGGTCGCCGAAAGCCATACCTAAATGACCGATTACCCCCGGCACATCGCGACAGAGAAAACGGGCATAAAAACGGGTCGATAACGACTCCATCGGGGCGATTTGACAATAATGCTGGTGAATACAGCTTAAAAGCGGGTCAAGTTCCTTGGTTTTGCCACTACTTTTTAAAATTCCGACGATATTCATCACATCCGATACTACCGCGCTGGCCGTCGGTCCGCTACCGGCACCCGGTCCATAAAACATCACTTGGCCCAAGGGTTCCCCCTCGACGAGAATAGCGTTATAGACCCCGTTAGCATTAGCGAGGGGATGGGTTTTCGGTACTAGGGTCGGATGAACCCGCAACTCTAGGGTATCGGAATCTTCCTTAACCGTATCTTTTGCGATCGCTAATAATTTAATCACAAATCCCAGTCTATCAGCGTAGGCGATATCGACGGCGCTAACTTGCCGGATACCTTCACAGTAAACATCTTCCCGTTTTACCCGACCTCCAAAACCCAAAGAAGCTAAAATGGCAATTTTATCGGCCGCGTCGAATCCATCCACGTCCGCAGTCGGATCCGCTTCTGCATAGCCTAATTCCTGAGCTTTGGCCAGCACTTCGCTAAAATCTGCCCCTTTTTGGCTCATTTCCGTGAGAATATAGTTAGTTGTGCCGTTGACAATTCCCATGATGCTGCTGATGCGATTAGCGCCGAGGGATTGTTTTAAGGGTTTAATGACGGGAATTCCACCACCCACGGCCGCTTCTAGGAGGACATAAACCCCCTTTTCGTTAGCTTTGGCGTAGATTTCATCACCAAAACGGGCAATAACCGCCTTATTTGCCGTAACAACGTGCTTTCCCGATGCGATTGCCTTGAGAATTAAAGAGCGCGCCGGTTCCAAACCCCCCAATAATTCGACAATAATATCAATTTCGGGGTCAGTAACGATCGATTCTAGGTCAGTGGTCAACAGCAGGGGAGAAAGCTCGATTTCTCTCGGTTTATCTAGGGATCTAACTCCCACTCGTCCAATGGTAATCTCTTTGAGTACGGGATGACGACCAAAAGGATCAAGGAGGATTTTCGCTGTTCCCGTCCCCACAACCCCGAAACCGAGTAAACCAATCTTAAAGGTCACGCTTTTATCTCCTGCTAGTCCGACGCAAAAAATACTAATGGCCAAGCCGTCGCCATTGTCGATTCTATCATTACAAGGTCTTTGTCTGTGGGGTTTTCTTTTGCTGGCGTTCAGGGCCCGATGATGATAAATATTCAGTATTTTTGTATTCAAATCAAGCAAATCTCGATCGCATTTAAACGCTTATCCTGTAATTGTTATTGATTTTATTGACCGATATAGATATTCGGCAATGTGAGTAACATTTTTGATCATAAGTAGTCGTGCAAAATTAATTTCCTAGTCGAGACGGGAGACAGGAGACAGGAGACGGGAGACGGGAGACGGGAGACAGCTATTAGGGATCGGATTTGAGTTTTCAGTTCACTGTTTCCTCACACCAGAAGTCTGACGGAGTAGTGGCTTAGATGTGTAATTAATTTTGCTTAGGTACTTAACTAATATGGAATTACGAGGGATAGAACGCAGTAAGGAAATTGGAGCGTTAGAAAACGGGTTTCTCCGAGAAACCATGAGAAAAGGGGTTTCTTCAAAAAAAACCGTTTTCTGGACTTGCCGATTGTTAATTTTTGTTCAACAGGGGTTGACAGTTCTCAAATTACTTAATACCATCCCGACAGGGGAAACCCTATTCCGTCGTGGGTGAGACGCAAAATCCAACAATCACAGGGTTGATGGTTGGTTTTCCTATAGTTCAACTTACCCTTACCAATTTGAGCAAATAAGGCAGCGCTAAATTATGAATACTAAATTAGCCATAAATTTATTAACAGAAGCTGGTAATAACTTAACGGTGACTTTGGCGGCTTTGGGGTTATTGGATAATGGGGAAACTATTAAGTCTCTCCAACAAAAGATTGATCAAAGTATTAAGGCGGCGTTTGACAAGCAACTGCAACTTAGTAGTAAGTTGGATATTGCTGAGGGTAAGTTACAGGTTGCTGATGAGGCGCTGAGGTTGGCGGTAAGTCACAATACGACGGAACAAGAGCGTCTGTGGGAACTGAAAAAAGAACAGGGTGAGTTACAGATTGCAATTAAGAATTTGGAGGATAAAAAGAAGATTCTTGATGATAATGGGAATGGAGATAAAGGGAAGATCAAGCAAGAAATACAAACGATTAAAGGTAAGATTAATGCAACAGATGCACAAATTAAAGACCTGACTCAGAAGATTACAGATGGATTAGCTTTAGTCGCTCGCTATGACAACTTAATTATTCAAGCGAATACCGCCCAAGAAAAAGCAAATTATCATAATCAATTTGTTCAAAGGTGGGATGTTGTCGGGTATGAAAGTGGCCGAAGTGGCAAGAAAAAAGAAATCTATGGCTGGGTGACAAATCAAGAACAGGTTAACCTACGAGACGGTTATCAAAATCAAGCAAATCAGTTGAGAGCAGAAGCTAATAGTATTCAGGGTTCAGTTGATGATTTTAATGGGACTTAGACAAAAAACAAATCGAGAAAAGCCTCAACTCCAATCCCCGCTTGGGATTTACTTCGAGAAGCCCAAAATCGCTGAAACCCAGATATATCAAGGAAAATCATCAATCGAGGTTAAACCTTTGTACCCTAATG
>NZ_JAPZSZ010000297.1:0-17769 GCF_027532095.1 Microcystis sp. LE19-195.1E | reverse complement strand
CATTCTCTGATTCATAAACTTTAAATAACCATTCTCCATGATTTTGTTGATAAAATTGTTCAACATAATAACGGTATTGATCAATCAAAATATACTCCTTAAAGTCAGGAATTGAGCGATAAAACTTAAACTTATCAGTGCAGCCATAATCTCTAGTTGATTTTGATAAAACCTCGACAATAATTAACGCATTAGTTACAGTATTTGTGCCTTTTCCTTCATATAATGGTTTGCCTTTAATCACCATTACATCAGGATAAGTATAAAAGCAATATATTGGCATCCATAACCGTACATCACTCATAAAAGCCCAATAATCTTCATTATTAATCTTAGTCGGAAAATTTTTATAAAAATTACCAGCAATCAGATTATGATTAGTAGTTGTTCCCGTCATAGGAATAATTTCTCCATCTAAATATTCATTTTTGTATTCTGCTGTTTCTTCTAGCTGACAATATTCTTCGGGTGTATAATACCGTTTTTCGACTTGAACTTGCATACTAACCTCCCTTATCTTGGTTAAATTCCCATTCAATAGCAACTTTAATATTAGCTGGTGCTGAACCTTTGGTCACTAAAGAGATACCCGTTTCACCCCCAACTTGTCAGCCAAATTCTCAAGTAACCTGACTGGGTGGACTTACTTGGGAAACTCCCTGTTTGATCGAAGTTAATAATAATTGTAAGCTAAGACGTATTTAAATCGCTTATTTTTAGATTAGCCGAATCTCCCCCAATCCCTTTATGCTACATATCAGGACAGGCACTCATGCACTCTTGCAATAGGCAAAAGGGAGAATAAATAATCATTCTTTAATAACCGGATTTAGTATGACTCCTAACCCCACCAACAAACTTTTTCAGCAAACCCTAATTATCAGTGACTCTTAAATTAATACAAACGTTTGCACAATCGTCTCCTCACTCCTGACTCCCCAGACTCTCGACTCCTCAAAACGAAAAATTTGTACCTCACCATTAAGATAACTGCTATAATACTGCATAAAATCTCGAAGTGGAACGATAGAGAGTTTAGTTGACCTCCACGGGGACTAGCTAGATGAAAAAACGAGAGACTTTGCTGGAGAAGTTTTGTTGCTTTTTAGTTTTGCGGCAAAATAGGACAGAATGGAATTGCGATCGGCGTTTGCGTCGTAACATGGAAAGCTATGGCCCAATCGATCCTAATGTCGAGTCCGAGGAGTATTGGTCCCTATTCTTTCAGCAACAGTATCAGAATCACGGTTCCCAAAATCATCTTTTCCGTGGGCATTTATACGCTTATTTGCAGGAACCTTGCTACTGGGCTGCTGCCGAAATCTATCAAAAATATCAAGCTAAACTAGATTATCAGATCGAAGACTACTTTAACGAAGGAATTCTTGGTTTTGAGGCTATCTTAGCTGACTTTAAGCCTTTATTCTCCACTCGCTTCGATAATTTTGCCACTCAGAGGATTAAATATCGCTTAATCGATCGCATCCGTCAGATTAGTCAAGCATTCGGCCATAATACTTGGAGCCTACTACTTAATTCTACCGGAGCGCGTCTCAGCCAAGCTCTCCAGGCGAGGGGATTAGTGGGAGAAACTCTCGAAAATTACCTTTTAGCTTGGGATTACTATAAAGAAATTTATGCCCAGGCAAAAATAAAAACCGATGGTAAAATTCAGGAACCTAGTCCAGAAATCTGGCAAAAAATCGCCGCTGCTTATAACTCGGATAGCCACTCTACCATCAAAATCAGTTCTGCGACAATTACCCGATGGTTAAAGGATGCGGGAAAAGCTATTTCTGATTATTTATTTCCCCAAGGAAAAACAATTTCTCTACAGCAACCTTTAGGGGGTGAGGAAAGTAGCACGAGGGAGGAAATGATCGAAGATACTCTCCATGATACCCCTTGGCAGCAGTTAGAAGCGGCGGAAAATTTTCGCGAGTCGCAACAAAACCACCAAAAAATTCTAGCTTGGTTACGCGCAGAAATTTCACAGATTTGTCAGCAGCCGCAACAGGTAAAACTGCATCCGCAAATTCAGTTAATTCTAGAGATGACTTATGGTTCAGGGTTGGGACAAGTGGCAATTGCCGCTAAGATTACAGAAATCACCACGGTAGTTATCAAACAATATCAGGTTTCTAGGGAACTGGATAAAGTTTATCGTCACCTCGCTAAAAAGTTTTTACCCTGGGCCAGCGAAAACCTGCATATTTCTTTCCAGTCTCACGATAGAGAAGTTATTAGTAAAGCAATAGAACCATGGCTAACATACTACTATCAAACCAGCGCAACAACTCAGGAGGATTAATTATGGTTAATGATTGGTTAGAACTAACTCCTGATAGCATTTGGCTAGAAATACCCGCAGATATTCAAGAGATAAGTTGGGCAAAGAGTGCCAGTTTTACCGATGCCAGTATTCGTCAGAGATTTTATATTAATTATCTCTGTCAACAAGTTATTTTTAACTATCTACAGTCGGGGATGCCTGGGGTTAGCTTAGTAGAAAATCAAGAAGATTTCTGGCAACTAGGAGTTAATGGTTTTACCGTTAAATTAGGCGAAAAGTCAGTAATATTTATTGCCAGCGAAACTCTGGATCTAGAAGCGATCGAAATTCCTCAAGAATGGGTAGATATTCCTCAATTAATTGGTGATTATTATCTAGCGGTACAGGTAAACACTGCCGAAAGTCATCTGAGAATTTGGGGTTCTACTACCCATAAAGATATTAAGGAAAAAGGACAATATATTAAGCGTAATCTTAACTACTCTCTACCGAGAAATCAACTGCAATCAGGATCAGATTCTTTCGATTTATGGGGAGAGTGTCAATTACAAGCAGTTAAGATTGAACGGGAAAAGATGGAAGAAAAACTATCTTTAGATAGATTGACAACCTTACTAGACATCTTAGCTAATCCTCAGTTAATCTTTCCCAGAAAAGCCGTTACTTTTCAGGAATGGGCAGCAGTTATCGTCAATAGTAACTGGAGAAAAATTTTAATTACCCGTCGGCAAAAATCCCCCGTCAAGTTAACCAATTGGTTTACTGATAATTTCCCCATTGATTGGCAAAGTATCCTCGATTTTAGCTCACTGTCACTGGTTCCAGCTTTCAAAAATACAGAAATTAAACGCATCAAAGATTTAGGAATAGAATTACTGGGAAATTCCCTCGCTTTGATGATTACTATCGCTAAAACTGAAGAAGTATTTAGCCTACAAGCGACTGTTTACCCCACCGGAGAAACAAGCACTTTACCCCCCCATTTAAAATTAACTATTCTCACCGAAACTGGTCAGGTTTTTCGAGAAGTAATTGCCACAGATAACGATGAATTTATTCGTTATCGATTTGATGCTGAATTGGGGGATAAATTCTTCATTGAAGTGGCCTTAGAATCGGCAAGAGTAACCGAATATTTACAAGTATAAGCGAGGAAAAACTTAATGATTAAACTCTTAACTCTCGAACTAGATGGCACATTCGATCGGGGATTTAAAGTAAAATTAGAAATTCGTCCCGATCTTAATTCTCGTCCCCAAACTGTGATCAAAGCAAGGCTACCAGCTAATTTAGAGTTATTAACTCTTTACCGTCAATGGCAACGTTACTATAGTGAATTAGAGGGATTTTTTAAAGTCTTAAAAGATAGCAATCCCCAACAAATTACCAATAGTTCTCAGCAGAGTTTAGTTTTTAAAAACTGCCAAGAAAAAGCCAAATTATTTGAGGATAACTTAAACAAATGGTTGAATAATAGCCCAGAATTTGAACCGATCAAAACCGCAATTCTGCGCTCTGGCAATAACTTTCGTATCTGGTTACAAACCGATAATATTTGGCTGCAAAGATTCCCCTGGGAAAAATGGGAAATCCTCCAAAATACTGGCGCAGATATAGCCATTATTGTCTCGGAATACGATACCTTAACCAGACAATTAAGAAATCATGAAAAAATTCGGATTTTAGCCATTTTAGGCTATGCCACCGACTTAAGATTTCTCGAAGAAGATCGCAAAACTTTAGACGATATTGCGGGAAAAGCAGGAGCCGAAATTATCTGGGAAAAAGCCCCTCACCCGCAAAAATTAAATCAGTTATTGCGTCAAGAAACTTGGAATATCCTCTTTTTTAGCGGTCATAGTGCCAGTACAGAAGATGGCCAAGATTGCGAAATTCAACTAACAGAAACTCATAAATTAAAGATAGCTGATTTTAGCTTTTCTCTGGGAGAAGCTACTAAAAACGGGTTAAAGTTAGCGATATTTAACTCCTGTGATGGTATCGGTTTAGCACAACAACTATCACGGGAAAAAGGGATGGCATTACCCCATCTAATCTTTATGCGCGAGAAATTACCCGATCCTGTTTCTCCCAAATTTCTGCAATACTTTTTAACCGCTTTTACCAATAATAAATCTCTCTATAGTGCCGTACATGAAGCCCAAAAAAATCTCCACGATGACTGGGAAAAAGACTATCCCTGTGCCAGTTGGCTGCCCGTAGTTTGCCCCAATCCCACCGAAGAACCCCCCACTTGGCATAGTTTCAGTAACTCCCCTCAAAAACAACAAAATTGGCGACGATTTGCTCTAACTTTCGGTTTAGGTTTAGCCGTAACGATGACAGTCTTGGCAATAAGAGAAACGGGAATTTTAGAACCCTTAGAATTAAATATTTATGATCGCCTGATGCAACTAAAACCCAAAGATAAACCCGATGAAAGATTATTAATTATTACCATTGATCGCCAAGATTGGGCCTATCAAGATCGCATGGGTATGAAAAGACCAACAATACCAGGAAGCGATCAAAAACGTTCCCTCGCAGGAGAAGCATTATCGCAGCTTTTAAATAAATTACTGCCCTACGAACCGCAAATTATCGCCTTAGATATCCTCCGTCCCATCGCTGCCAGTCAAGATTATCCACCCCTAGCCAAACAATTACAAAATACTCCTAATTTTATCTCGATTTGTAAGTTTAATAATTACCCGCAACCGGACGGATTTCCCCCACCACCGGAACTGCCAAAAAATCAGAGTGGTTTTAGTAACATAGTCCCAGACGAAACCATTGCCGGAGTTCCCCGAATTCGTCGTTTTTTATATCAGGCAAAACTCGATCGCACCTCTCCCTGTCTTCCCCCGGATTCTTTGGCCAAAGTTGACTCAATGTCCTGTAATTTTAAAGATTATGCTCCTAGTTTTAGTCTCCTAATTGCCAAACGATATCTAGAATCCCAGAATCAAGATTTTGACTGCAATAAACTGGAGCGGGGAATTCTAGAAATTAATATCGGGGATACTCATCTCGGTGACTGGCTACAATCCAACCGCGGCCCCTACAGAACCAGTCAATCCGATACCCGATCCGGCCGTCAAGTTATGCTCGCTTACCGTCGAATCGCCGATAATGGCATCGATGCAATCATAAAAATTGCCCCGAAAAAATCTCTCCGACAGGTTTTAGATCCGCGTTTTAATTCCGAATCAGTCCGGGAAAAAATTGTCCTGATTGGAGTAACAGAACCCGGGATCGATGATTTTTTAACCCCCTTTAGTCGCAACCCATCGGCAGCAATTCCGGGGGTTTATTTGCACGCGCACGCAGTCAGTCAAATTCTCGATACAATGGAAGGAAAACGTACCTCGATCGCTTTTTGGAATCCCCTACAGGAGGCTTTCTGGGTGCTGGGTTGGTCCCTGGTGGGGGGATTATTAACGTGGCGTTTTCTTCGGGTAAAAACGGTACTTTTGACAGTGGCGATCGCTGTGATTTCCCTTACTGGTATCGGTTGGCTTCTCTTTAGTTATTTCGGTCTCTGGGTTCCGATTATTCCCCCAGCGATCGCACTTCTCACCACCTCCGGTATCTTCTTTTTTCTTCGTTCTTACTACTTAAAATAGCAAGGTAAGGCTTGCTGAAAAAGTACGGGCGAAGCATTCGGATAGAAAATCTCCGGTTTCACCGATAGGTTATTGCCCGAATGCTTCGCCCCTACAGGACCCGGGCCGATGAAGACGCAAGGTTTTGAAGCACGATTCTCTCAAAATCTTGCACCTGTTTCACGAGAAAAACGACAAAACTCTTACCTTGCCTACATTTCACATTTATTCAGCAAACCCTAGGTAACAGCCATGATCAAACCTTCGATCGCCCTCATCCTTCTTTTCTCCCTACTGCCTCAACCCGGGTTAACCCTTGTCACCCCGGCTGCCGGAAATATTTCTAATCATCCCATTCTGACGGCACAGGGCGATCGGGAGCTTACCGAGGAGCAATTCCTACAACGAGTCACCGTTAAGATTACTAGCGAGACAAATCGGGGATCGGGGACAATTATCGCTAAAAAAGGCGATAATTACCTTATCCTAACCAACGCCCACGTTACCCGCAACACGAAAACCCTACAGGTACAAACTTACGACGGCCACAGCCGTGCGGCCCGCATTGTCCCCAATTCCCTATCGGAGAATCAAGATCTCGCTCTGCTGGAGTTTAGCGATACCCGGGAATATGCGATCGCCACCATCGCGGAGTTTACCATCAATCAAAACAGGATCGGTTTAGAAGTGGTGGCTGCGGGATATGTTGCCGAAACGGGACAGTATCGGACGACAAAGGGAACCCTCGAACAGGTGAGCGATCGACCCCTCCGGGATGGCTACAGCGTCGGTTATAGTGGCGAGATCGTGCAGGGAATGAGTGGCGGCGGCATTTTTGTCGAGCGGGATTTAATCGGCATTAACGGGCGATCGGCCCATCCGATTCTCTCTAACTACATCTACGAGGACGGTACGAAACCCACAGACGCAGAAATCCAACAGATGAGAGCGGTTAACTGGGGCATTTCCATCAATACCCTATTAACCTACATCCGTCCCGAAATCCTCAGCGCCTATAACCTACCTCTACCGCCGGTGAACCCCGATATAGAAACCACCGCCCCTCCTGACTATATCGCCGAATTAGAAGCGAAAGCGAAGGGTTTCACCGTCCGGATTGATAGTACGAGCGGTGGAAACGGTAGCGGTGTCATTATCGCTAAAGAAGGGAATATTTACACGGTTTTAACCGCCGATCACGTCTTCTGCGAAAAAATCAAAGGCACCACCAGATGTGCCGATCACACCTACACCGTCGTCACCAGCGACGGCAAAACTCGAAACATCGAGAAAAGCACCATCATCCGGCAGGAAGGGGTAGATTTAGCAGTTTTTCAGTTTGAAAGCCGAGACAATTATCCCGTTGCGGAAATAGCGAATTATAACCCAAATACCGATGATTTTGTTTTTGCCGCAGGCTTCCCCAAAATTGGCGACAATCCCTCGAAATGGTTGTTTAGTGGCGGTATAATTAACGATAAAGAAACGGGATTACTAGCAACCCGCCAAAGTCCTTTAAGCACTCAACAAGGAGGAACATTACAAAGTGTTGCCTCTTTAACCGGAGGCTATGAATTAGTTTATACCAGCATCACATTTGGGGGCATGAGTGGCGGTGCAGTCTTAGACTCCCAGGGGAGAGTAATAGGGATTCATGGACGTTCAGAAGGAGCAGGGGTAACGGAAATTCAGTTAGGGTTTAGTTTAGGGATTCCCGTTAGCACTTTTATCGGATTGCAAGAAAGATTCAAGGTAAAACCGCAATTATTAACCACTGCTCAACCCCAAGTTAGTCCGCAACAAAAACAAGAAATTATTCAAGCGATTAGAGGTGTTATTGTTCCTAATACCAATGCGAAGGCGGATATTTGGATACAAAGGGGGGGACAATTATGGCGGTTACGGAGGTATGAGAAAGCAATTAAAGCCTTTGATGAAGCGATTAAGCAAAATGACCCCGATAATGTCTATTTAGCCTGGTATGGGAAGGGATTAGCGTTAGGTGAGTTAGATAAATATCAACCAGCTATAGAAGCTTTGCAACAAGCGATTAATACCTTACCTAAAGGGGAAGATTTAAAGAAGTTTCACAGTAGTATTTTACAAAAGCAAAGTGTTGTTTATCGCTATTTAGAAAATTATGAGCAAGCCTTAACGGTGATTAATCAGGCGATTTCTCTGGTTCCCAATAACCCCAATCACTATAACGAGAAATGCGGAGTATTAAGTGAATTAAAACGCTATGATGAGGGATTAGCCGCAATTACTCAGGCAATTGAGCTCGCTCCCCGTGCTGTTTGGTATAGCAATCGGGGGGTTCTTTACTATAACCAACAAAAATACGAATTAGCCCTCTCTGACTACAACAAAGCTATTGAAATTAATCCTAATTTTGCTGGGGCTTACGTCAATCGGGGGATTCTTTACTATGAGCAAAAAAAATACGAATTAGCTTTAGCTGACTACGACAAAGCTATTGAACTTAATCGTAATTTTGCTATGGCTTACTACAATCGGGGGATTCTTTACTATAACCAGCAGAAATACGAATTAGCTTTAGCTGACTACAACCAAGCTATTAGAATTAATCCTAATTATGCTTATGCTTACGTCAATCGGGGGAATCTTTACTCTAACCAGCAGAAATACGAATTAGCCCTCTCTGACTACAACAAAGCTATTGAACTTAATCCTAATGATGCTGGTGCTTACTACAATCGGGGGATTCTTTACTATAACCAGCAGAAATACGAATTAGCCCTCTCTGACTACAGCAAAGCCATTGAACTTAATCGTAATTTTGCTGAGGCTTACACCAATCGGGGGATTCTTTACAAAAACTTGCAGAAATACGATTTAGCTTTAGCTGACTACAACCAAGCCCTTCAACTTAATCGTAATTTTGCTGAGGCTTACACCAATCGGGGGATTCTTTACAAAAACTTGCAGAAATACGATTTAGCTTTAGCTGACTACAACCAAGCCCTTCAACTTAATCCTAATGATGCTAATGCTTACTACAATCGAGGGAATCTTTACTATAACTTGCAGAAATACGAATTAGCTTTAGCTGACTACAACCAAGCTATTAGAATTAATCCTAATTTTGCTTTGGCTTACAACAATCGGGGGAATCTTTACAAAGACTTGCAGAAATACGATTTAGCCCTCTCTGACTACAGCAAAGCTATTGACATTAATCCTAATTATGCTGACGCTTACAACAATCGGGGGGTTCTTTACTTTGAGCAAAAAAAATACGAATTAGCCCTCTCTGACTACAACCAAGCTATTAGAATTAATCCTAATTTAGCTGAGGCTTACGCCAATCGTGGTATTTTATATGCCGAATTAAAACAAACCGAAAAAGTAAAAATTGATCTACAACAAGCAGCCATATTATTCCGCCAACAGAATAATATGGCTGCTTATGAACAAGTGATGCAGATTTTACAACAATTAGGGGGGTGAAATAGAAATCATCAATTATGGAAAGTCGAGAAATTATCAAAAAACTGAAGGATGAGGGATGGTATCAAGTAGGTACAACAGGAAGTCATCATCATTTTAAACATCCCCATAAAAAAGGGAAAGTGACTGTTCCTCACCCTAAAAAGGATATTCCCCTTAAAACCCTAATCAGTATCGAAAAACAAGCCAGTATTAAATTACGATAAAGGAGAAATCAATGATTACTTATTTAGCCACCGTTCATAAAGATAACCATAGTGATTATGGGGTACAATTTTATGACTTTCCGGGTTGTATTAGTGCAGGAGAAACCATCGAAGAAGCGAAAAAAATGGCAACTGAAGCCTTAAAAGGTCATATTTCCTTTATGTTGGCAGATGGGGACGAAATTCCCACCCCTAGCACCCTCGAAACCATTTTAACCGACGCGGATCATCAAGATGCGATCGCTTTTCTACTCATTCAGGTATCAGAAGCTATTTTAAACCATCAGGAATTGTGTGTAAAAAACTAGGTGCAGTCCCTAGCTTGGTTTGAGCGAATAAATATGTTAAATAAAACCTCTCAATTCTCAGGGAAAGCGAAACCCAACAGCCAACACCTAAATCCGTCTGAATCTTTTTGTTGGGTTTCCTTGGGTCAACCCAATCGACGATAATTGCTATGATTACTATAATCCGTAGTCGTGGTCTTTTATATGCCATATTACGACAAAACGAAAAAGCAAAAATTGATCGACAACAAGGGAATGAAGCAGGTTATCAACAAGCTCAAAAACTAATCAGCATGATTCGCCAAGAAATGAGTAAAAATTAGGAGAAAAAAAGATGGAATAGAATATTATCTTTGATGAAGCCTTTCGAGATTGGCTATACGAACAAGAAGAAACTGTACAAGATTCAATCTTGGCTTATATTGGGCTACTTAAACAAAAAGGACCCTTGTTAGGACGACCTTATGTTGACACTCTTCAAGGCAGTCGTTACCCCAACCTTAAAGAATTGCGAGTACAGCATCAAGGACAACCTTGGCGAGTGCTTTTTGCTTTCGATCCTATCCGTCAAGCTATCATGCTAGTAGGAGGAAATAAAACTGGCGATAAAAGATGGTATGAAAAAAACATTCCCATCGCTGAAAAAAGATTTGAAGCCTATTTAAAAACCTTAACGGAGCAAAATCTATGATTACCTTTGATGAAGAAATGGATAAACTGCCCTCTGAAAGAAGGGCAAAAATTGAAGCTAAAACCCAAGAGCTTTTACAAGAAATGCAAATCATTGATGAACTTCTTCAACGCCTAGGACTTTCTTCTGAAGAAATCACGGAAAGCGAAAGTGAACAGCCCTGTTTCTCAGCAAAATCGGATGATTTAAAACAACATCTTACCCTAGAAAATTTAACCCGTATGATGAGGGAATTAGGGGGAGAATGGGAACTTACCCTTAAATTTCCTGAGCAACAAGTGATTAAATTAAGTAGTGAGCGCCCGTAGTTCCTAGGTTGGTTTGAGGGAATAAATATGTTCAAGAAAACCTCTCAATTCTCAGGAAAAGCGCAACCCAACACCCAAAACCTAAATCTGTCTGAATCTTTTTGTTGGGTTTCCTTGGGTGTATTGTTGGGTTTCCTTTTTGTTGGGTTTCCTTGGGTTTATTGTTGGGTTTCCTTACGTCTATCGGCTAGACAAGGAAAAAGCGATCGAGGATTTCCGACAAGCCGCCGAACTGTTCCGCCAGCAAGGGAACGCGCCAGCACGCGAAAAAGCCCTGCAATTCCTACGGCAATTAGGCGCGGTCTAGATACTCGATCGATTTTGAATCTCACCCCGAAAAAAGCGATCGATCTTACAGCAAGATTTCTAGCGCTAGGGTGAACCCCGGAACCACATCTTCCCCGCTTAAAATCGCGTTCTCGGGATAACAGGTAATCGTCCCGTCCTGACGGTAGACGAAAGCCTGTTTATTGTGGCGATCGATCAACCATCCTAACTTCACCCCGTTCTCCCGATACTCCTCCATTTTCCGCTTTAACTTGGATAAACTATCGGTTTTAGAACGGATCTCGATCACGAAATCCGGCGCGAGATCGAGAAATTCATCCTCCCTTTCCTGCCAACCGGACGGTAAACGTTCTCTCGCCACGAAAGCCACATCGGGAGAGCGTACCGCGCTATTGGCCAGTTTAAAACCGCCGCTAGAACTAAATACCTCTCCTAACCCGTTCTGTTCGACCCAGTAGAGCAGGCGAGCGCCGGCTTTCAGTTCTCGATTCGCCGAAATACTTCCGATCGGTGCCATAGTGACTAAGGTTCCATCTGCATTGCGTTCAAAGCGTAATTCCGGGTTCTGACAACTGAGGCGAATTAATTCCGCATCAGTAATCGTCGGGGATTTGCTTACCATATTGCATCAAAAAAAACAAGTATTTTTCACTAAATGATAACAAAGCTCTCCCGATTGCCGCGCTTTTTCCTTTTGTACCCGAAAGGAAAAAAAATTGATCGCCCTATTCTGCATATTCCCAAAAAAGCAACCGATGAATTAGGTAGAAGCTCAAATCACCCTCACCGAGGCACTACCCATGAAATCCTTCGCCCTTCTTACCACCGTCAGCCTAATCGGCCTCTCCACCCTCGCCACTGTTCGCCCCGTTATGGCCCTAGAAAGCCGACAACCAGCCGAAACCCTGATCACTCAAGCGAACTACAAAGAAGCGATCGCCCACTTTAACCGGGGAATTAACTACATCCAACAGGAAAAATATGATCTCGCCCTCGCTCAATTCACCAGAGCGATCGAACTCGATCCAGACTATACCGAAGCTTACCTCGGTCGGGGCATGATTTACACGATTCGCGAACAATGGCGGCCGGCGTTTCAAGACCTGAACACCGCGATCCGACTAAACCCCCGCGCTGCCTACGCTTACCATTTCCGGGGTATCGTCCATCTCGCATTTAACCAGAGACAAAATGCGATCGCCGATCTAACAACGGCCGCCGAATTATTTCGCCAGCAGGGAAACACGGAAATGTACAACAGCGCCATAGAAGCACTACGGCAGATAGGTGCGTAAGTTGCAAGGGAGAGCGATCGCTCTCCCCCTCTAAACTTTTGTAAAAAAAGCAATCTGAGGACTTAAAACTTGATCGCATAATTGGAAAAAAACCAACGATAACATCCTTGCAAGTATCCCTCGACTAAAGAGGAGCCAATCCGATGAAACCAATTACTTTCACCCTATCGGTGCTACTGGCCACCACTGGCCTACTCGTTCAACCAGGAAACTTCCTGATGGAAAACATTCCACCCATCCTCGCCCAGGAGCAGACCGCTTCTAGAGTCTATCAGAAAGCCAGCCCCGCCGTCGTCACCGTCAAAAATGGCAGCGGCCACGGTAGCGGCTTTCTCGTCAGTCCCGACGGTATCATCATTACCAACGCCCACGTTGTTGCGGACGGCCCCCGGGTGGTGACGGTGAAATTTTCCAACGGACAGCAGGCCTCGGCAGACGTGATCGGCTTCGCTAAAAATGGCGTGGATTTAGCCGTCCTGCGGATTTATAACCGCCAAAACCTGCCCTATCTTCCCCTCGCCCGTCCGAACTCCGCCAAAGTCGGCGAAAGCGTTTTCGCCATCGGCACACCCTTAAACGAGGACTATCAAAACACCCTCACCCAGGGCATTATCAGCCGTCTCGACCCCGAAAAAGGCATTGTGCAACACAACGCTAATATCAACAAAGGCAATTCCGGCGGGCCGCTTTTGAATTCACGGGGGGAAGTGGTGGGGGTTAACGTCGCAGGCGATATCGGGAGTTACGTTTACGACGGTGCGGGAAACCCGATCGGCCTTACCCAGAGCGGCATTAATTTCGCCGTTTCCCTCGATCGCCTGCAAGCTTTCCTCACCGCAGTTAAAACAGGCGATGTCTCCACCGTCTCAACATTAGGACAGCAAGAGCGGATACAGTTACTCGCCCTCCCTCTTAACGGTCAGACCATTCAAGGCAACTTGACCAAAGACCAAAACCAACAATATTACGGGTTCGAGGGTCGTGCCGGACAGAAAATCGTTCTGGATATGAACAGCAACGAGATCGCTCCCTATCTTGTCCTCTATCGCGTTCTCCAATCTTCCGAGGGGACAAAATACCCACAGGTCGCCCGTAGTGACCAGCGCGTCGATCGCGCCCCCGGGGATTTTAACGCTCGACTCGTAACCGAATTACCCGCCGATGGAGTTTATATCCTAGTGGCTACCTCTCGCGAAGGGGGTGAATCGGGTCGCTACACCCTCAACGCCGCCGCTAACCCTTAAATAATCCCATTTTGACCCTAATCACGATTCTAATCCCTATTTTCTGAGGAACTATCCCTATGAACTCTAGATATATTTCCCACCGTCTCGCTTGCGTCGGCCTCCTCGCCACTGTCCTCCTCGGTGGTATCGCCCCCGGTTTCAGCCAATCGACCACCCCGAATGGCGTCACCTTCTTCTGTAAAGAGGTGTTCGATCGCGCATCGGGAGGAAAAATCCCCGCTACCCTCGCTTGGATTCCCCAAAGGAGCGGCAATGTGCGGATTATCGGCTGGAAATCGGAATATTTCTCCAAACGTTCCCCGGTTCGTTGCGAGGAAGTCACGAAAAAATTCCAGGAAGCCTATAATCAAGGGCGTTTTAACTATCTCACCACCGGCCGGGCGAAGGGATACCCGATCATCTGCAGCGTTTCACGATCCGGCGATCCCTGCGATGGTAATAGCCAACTTTTTACCCTTAAACCCCACGACAATCCAGATTTAGTCTTGCAACAACTCATGGACATCCTAGAGGGGAAAAGCTCGGATATGCTCCTCCAGAATTCCGGAGATAAAACCTATATCTCGATGACGGAGTTTTTCGCCAAAGCACCACTCGCCGATCGCGACGCACCCTGTGGTACGAGATCTGCTGGCCCGCAAAATAATTGCGTTCCCACCCGCTAGAATTTTCGCTGTTTTACCCCGAATTTCCCCATAATAATCATGTTGAAACCCTTTCCCCTACTCCTAAGCCTCCTACTTCTGCCCGTCGTACCGGTTAAAGCGCTATCCCCTTTCTCTGCTCCGGCGATCGTGGCGGAAGACAGCCCAGACGCGCAGATCGAGCGATCGATCCGTCAAGTCACTGTTAAGATTACTAGCGAGATAAATCGGGGATCGGGAATCATTATCGGGAAAAAAGGCAGTATATACCTCGTTTTGACCAACGCTCACGTTACCCGCGGCGCGACCACCCTACAGATCCAAACCCACGACGGCCAAACCCGCACAGCCTCGATCGCGCCGAATTCCCTTTTAAAAGATAAGGATCTGGCCCTAGTGGAGTTTAGCGATACCCGGGATTATCCGATCGCTAAAATTCGCGCCATTTCCCCGGATGCGGAACTAGATATCACTGTAACCGGTTATTCCGCAGAAACGGGGCAGTACACCACCGATAACGGGAAAATTGAACAAACAAGCGATCGACCCCTCCAAGAGGGCTACAGCGTCGGTTATAGTGGCGATATCGTGCAGGGAATGAGTGGCGGTGGTATCTTTTTCGAGGATGAGTTAATCGGCATTAACGGGCGATCGGCCCATCCGATTCTCTCTAACTACATCTACGAGGACGGTACAAAACCCACAGACGCGGAAATCCAACAGATGAGAGCGGTTAACTGGGGCATTTCCCTTCATACCCTATTAACCTACATCCGTCCCGAAATCCTCAGCGCCTATAACCTACCCCTACCGCAGGTGAACCCCGATATAGAAACCACCGCCCCTACTGACTATATCGCCGAATTAGAAACAAAAGCCAAGGGTTTCACCGTGCGGATTGATAGTAGCAGTACAGCCAATGGAAGTGGCGTAATTATTGCTAAAAAAGGCAATATTTACACGGTTTTAACCGCAGACCATGTATTATGTGAGAAGGAAGAAAGTCAAGATGCTGCAAGTAAACCTTGTCCCGATAACACCTACACCGTCGTCACCAGCGACGGCAAAACTCGAAACATCGAGAAAAGCACCATCATCCGGCAGGAAGGGGTAGATTTAGCAGTTTTTCAGTTTGAAAGCCTGGACAATTATCCCGTTGCGGAAATAGCGAATTATAACCCAAATACCGATGATTTTGTTTTTGCCGCAGGCTTCGCCAAAATTGGACAAAATCCCTCGAAATGGTTGTTTAGTGGCGGTACAATTGACGAGAAAGAACGGGGATTACTACAAACCCGCCAAAGTCCTTTAAGGAATAAACAAGGGGGAACATTACAAAGTGTTGCTTCTTTAACCGAAGGCTATGAATTAGTTTATACCAGCATCACATTTGGGGGCATGAGTGGCGGTGCAGTCTTAGACTCCCAGGGGAGAGTAATAGGGATTCATGGACGTTCAGAAGGAGCAGGGGTAACGGAAATTCAGTTAGGGTATAGTTTAGGGATTCCTATTAGCACTTTTATCGGATTGCAAGAAAGATTGAAGGTAAAACCGCAATTATTAACCACTGCTCAACCCCAAGTTAGTCCGCAACAACAACAAGAAATTATTCAAGCGATTACTGGTGTTATTGTCCCTAATACCAATGCGAAGGCGGATATTTGGATACAAAGGGGGGGACAATTATGGCGGTTAGCAAGGGATCAGGAAGCAATTAAAGCCTTTGATGAAGCGATTAAGCAAAATGACCCCGATAATGTCTATTTAGCCTGGTATGGTAAGGGATTAGCGTTATTTGAATTACGCGAACATCAACCAGCTATAGAAGCTTTGCAACAAGCGATTAATACCTTACCTAAACGGGAAAATTTAAAGAAGTTTCACAGTAGTATTTTACAACGGCAAAGTGTAGTTTATCGCTTTTTAGGTGACTTCTCAAAAATTGCAGGTACAGAAAGAGAAGCCAGAGAAAATTATGAGCAAGCATTAACGGTGATTAATCAGGCGATTTCTCTGGTTCCCAATAACCCCAATTACTATAATGAGAAATGGGCAGTATTAAGTGAATTAAAACGCTATGATGAGGGATTAGCGGCGATTACTCAGGCAATTGATCTCGCTCCCCGTGCTGCTTGGTATGTCAATCGAGGGATTCTTTACCGTCGCCAACAAAAATACGAATTAGCATTAGATGACTACAACAAAGCTATTGAACTTAATCCTAATCATGCTAATGCTTATAACAATCGTGGGAATCTTTACAAAGACTTGCAGAAATACGATTTAGCTTTAGCTGACTACGACAAAGCCATTGAAATTAATCCTAATTTTGCTATACTTTACTACAATCGGGGGGGTCTTTACTATAACCAGCAGAAATACGAATTAGCCCTCTCTGACATCAACAAAGCCATTGAACTTAATCCTAATTATGCTGAGGCTTACAACAATCGGGGGCTTCTTTACACTGACTTGCAGAAATACGATTTAGCCCTCTCTGACTACAGCAAAGCTATTGACATTAATCCTAATTTAGCTGAGGCTTACGTCAATCGGGGGGTTCTTTACCGTCTCCAAGAAAAATACGATTTAGCCCTCTCTGACTACAGCAAAGCTATTGAAATTAATCGTAATCTTGCTGGGACTTACTACAATCGGGGGGTTCTTTACCATAACCAGCAGAAATACGATTTAGCTTTAGCTGACTACGACAAAGCTATTGAACTTAATCATAATTATGCTGAGGCTTACTACAATCGGGGGAATCTTTACTATAACTTGCGGAAATACGATTTAGCACTCTCTGACTACAGCAAAGCCATTGACATTAATCCTAATGATGCTAGTGCTTACAACAATCGGGGGGTTCTTTACTTTGGGCAAAAAAAATACGAATTAGCCCTCTCTGACTACAACAAAGCTATTGAAATTAATCCTAATTTGGCTCAAGCTTACTTAGGTCGTGGTGGTTTATATGCCATATTAGGACAACCCGAAAAAGCAAAAATTGATCTACAACAAGCAGCTATATTATTCCTCCAACAGAATAATATGGCTGCTTATGAAAAGGTGATGCAGATTTTACAACAATTAGGGGGATAAGTTTCGTAGGTTGGGTTGAGCGAATAAATATGTTAAAGAAAACCTCTCAATTCTCAGGAAAAGCGAAACCCAACACCCAACACCTAAATCTGTCTGAATCTTTTTGTTCGGTTTCCTTGGGTTTATGGTTGGGTTTCCTTACGTCAATCCAATCGACGATAATTGCTCTGATTACTATAGGATTTGAAAAGGGCGATCGCTATTTCGATCCTCTTATTTTTTTGTTGGGTTTCCTTCTTGATTTTGAGAATCGCAATATTAACTGATTTTGGTAGATAATTGAGATGGGATTTAATCATTATTCTTCACTTAAATTAAAATCAATTCGTTGA
>NZ_JAPZSZ010000222.1:0-6778 GCF_027532095.1 Microcystis sp. LE19-195.1E | reverse complement strand
TTCGCCCCTACAGGACGCGGGCCGATGAAGACGCAAGGTTTTGAAGCACGATTCTCTCAAAATCTTGCACCTGTTTCGCTCGTAAAGCCACAAAACCCTTACCTTGCCTACATTTCACCTTTATTCAGCAAGCCCTAATTACATCAATCATAGTTAAGACCATTGGAAAATAGGGTTAGCAGGCGCACTGATTTTCCATTGTATATATAGTATCATGTCTAGTCGCCTTTGTCAAGAGAAAATTTAACAACATCCAGAAAAACGTTATTGTAGGGGTAATTCATGAATTACCCCTACACCTATTACCTAGTCCAGTAACGCACCACCATCGACTGTGGTTGATGTGATTGAATGATGGACTGATTACTGATTACTACTCACTGATTACTGATTACTGCTCACTGATCACTGATAATAACCCTTGACCACCAAAACGGACAACATCGGTACAAAATAACCCCGTTTCCTCCTGCACAGCTTCTATAGCTTTAACTGCCGCCTCCGTACTAAGATGAAAAGTATTTAAACTAATCCCTTTTACCTTCACCTCCCCGAAACTTCCCCCGGCGCTGGCAGTCATTTCGTAGAGTTTAATCACTTCTGTTAGGGGAGGGATGAGAATATCGGGTAAATCATTGATATGAATTTGTCCAGCGCGATGGACGAGAATTAACCCCGTTGGTTGACTGCCACGCATTAAGGGCAAGGTAGCAGTGGATCCAGGGTGTAATAGGGAGCCTTGACCCTCAATAAACAGAATATCGTTATTTTCTGCTGATTCTAACACCAAAGCCTCGATCGCACCAGCAGCATAATCGACGCGCACTGCATCCAAGGGTACACCCTTCCCAGCGATCATAATTCCCCCCTGTCCAGTGGCTAAAAATTGCGATTTTAGCCCTTTTTCTGGGGCAACTCGGTGTAATTCGATGCTAGTGGACATTTTGCCCACACTCATATCCGTGCCTACGGTTAAAATACGCTGACAGGTTAAATTTTTCGCCCGCGCTTGCCCAATTTTTAAGCCTTGGGGTTCCAGACGAATATCCCAAATCCATTGATCCAGTTTAAGCTGAAGAAAAAGGGGTTTTAGGGGTGTATGGAGACCATTAACGAGGGATAACCCTGCATTTACCCCCTCTTTGATTTCTTCTAGCCAATCCGGTGGTAAAATGCCTCCTGAGGGTGCGATGCCAATTAACAGGGTATCGGGATGATAGGTTAGAGCTTCCCTAACACTAGCAACAATCGGCAAGGGGCGATCGATTCCGGCCACTTCTTTTAAGGTGCTGCCGGCGCTTTCTGCGTCAATAATCGCCACTACCTGCGCTTTCCCGTAACGCAGATAACTTAACCCGGTTTTGCCGCGAGTTCCTTTGATTCCTTCGTGGAGAAGAATCGCTACTTTCTTGTCAGGAGTCAAATAATTAGTCATCTTTTATCCGTAAACTAACACC
This sequence comes from Microcystis sp. LE19-195.1E, assembly GCF_027532095.1. Taxonomy (NCBI): domain Bacteria; kingdom Bacillati; phylum Cyanobacteriota; class Cyanophyceae; order Chroococcales; family Microcystaceae; genus Microcystis; species Microcystis sp. LE19-195.1E. The sequence goes on along the minus strand of NZ_JAPZSZ010000222.1, from coordinate 5,321 downwards.
CAAACCGGGTGAATTATTTGGTTGTAAACGTCCCTTTTCTAAGCTTAATCCCGTGAAGGGATCATCGCGTAAATTTAAATGACTATCTAGGTCGAGATAGTTGACAAGCGGGCCAAGATGTGCTATGGCAGTATTGGCTAAACTGCTATCAGAGTAACATCCGAACATAATTTGCAGTCGGCAAGCTTGGGCAATATGAATCATTCTTTGCACTTCCGCTAATCCACCGGCTTTCATTAGTTTAATATTAATGCCGTGGACTCGATCGGCCAGTTTCGGGATATCTTGACTAGAAAAACAGCTTTCATCGACGAAGATAGGTAGGGGCGATTTTTGGTATAAATCAATTAAATCTCGTTCTTGTCCGACGGATAGGGGTTGTTCCACATAAATAACGCCTTTTTCCTCTAACCATTGGCACATTTTCACCGCATCGCTAAATTGCCAACCACCATTAGCATCGACAGTTAGGGGCAAATGGGGGACAATTTCTTTAATAGCCAGAATTATGGCTCGATCGGCTTCTATACCGTCCGGTGAGCCTAATTTGACCTTTAATAAGCTAAAATCACCGATTTCTAGCCAATCTAACACCCTCTTCCCCACATTTTCTGGAGAATTTAAACCGATAGTAACAGAAACTGGCGGAATCAAAGAGCGATCGAGTCCAAAAATTTGCCAGAGAGGTAAATTAGCTTTTTTGCCTAACCAGTCGTGCAGTGCCGTATCAATAGCGGCACGAGTAGCCGAAGATATCTGATTTTGCCATAAAATTTTCTCAATTTCTTGGCGTTGACAGGGGTGAAAAGATTGTAAAATAGGAGCGATCGAGTTTAATTCTTGCAGGATTTTATCGGGTTTTTTCTCCTCGCTGGTAATATTAAAAGGGGATGCCTCTCCCCACCCTTCGATATTTTCCTCGCTAATTTGCAGCCATATATTAGTATTTTCGCTGGTAGTGCCGCGACTAATCGTTAAAGGTACTCGTTTATGAATAGTAAAAGTTTGCCAGTTTAGCAGCATAATTCACCTAGGGATGATCGGGGAATAGGAACAGAAAAATTATCTACACTTACCCAAATCCTTACTTCTGTCCACTCTCCCCGCAATCATACAACTTCCGGCGGTGTTTTTCGTCAAAGACAAAATATGATAGGCTAACCGAAGGTGTAAGCAAGACGGCTGCGGGTTAGGAAATTGGGATGAAAGAGGAGTGAGTTAACCAAAATCAATGATTAAGAAAAAGATTTCTTGCTGGGTAAATGGAGGTATTGCCCTCATTGATCGCTATCTGATCAGCCAACTACTACCCCCATTTTTATTTAGTGTTGGTTTATTTGCCTCTTTGGGAGTAGCGATCGGCAATCTTTCCGATTTGGCTAATCAGGTAGTTGATGCCAATCTACCCCTCGCTTCAGCCCTAGAAATTCTCCTGTTAAAAGTGCCAGAATTTGTCACTTATTCCCTGCCGGTTTCTCTTTTGCTGGCCACTTTAATCACCTACGGTCGTTTAAGTAGTGATAGTGAAACCGTTGCCCTGCAAAGCTGTGGAGTCACTATTTATCGTCTTTTTATACCCACTTTCTGCCTGAGTTTAATAGTTACAGTTGTGACATTTTTATTAAATGAATATGTGGTTCCCAATGCTAATTATCGAGCCACAGAAATTTTAGTTCAGAAAATTAATAAAGAAGCAAGTTTTTGGAAAAATAAAGATTTTTATTATCCCGATTATGAAATAAAAACCCTAGAAAATGGTACGATTAATCGCAATTTAATAAGTTTATTTTATGCTGAACAATTCGACGGTGAAAAGATGAAAACCGTCACCGTTATCCGTTGGCTAAAACAAGAATTAAATCAAATTATTATCGCCGATTCGGCCCGTTGGAATGCCGTCGATAACGTCTGGGACTTTTTTAACGGCATTATCTATGAATTAACCCCCCCTAACGCCTCCTATAGCCAAGTTATCCCCTTTAAAGCCGAAAAAATCGCTTTATCTCGCTCCGCTTTCGATTTTGCTCGTCAAAGCCGCGATCCCTACGAGATGAACATACCACAGGCGATCGAATATGTGCAACTGCTCAAACTCAGTGGCGATGATAAGAGAGTCAGGTTTTTTCAAGTGCGAATCCAGCAAAAAATCGCCTTTCCCTTTGTCTGTATCGTCTTTGCTACCATAGGTTGTGCCTTGGGTTCTCTACCGCAAAGAATCGGTCGGGGAACCAGTTTCGGTCTCAGTGTCGCCATTGTTTTCCTCTATTATCTTTTAAACTTCTTAGTCGGCAGCTTGGGACTAACCGCCACCCTCTCCCCCTTCCTAGCTGCCTGGCTGCCTAACTTTTTCGGTTTTGGGTTAGGTCTGTGGTTATTATGGCGACTTAACGGTTAGACTTTTTTGAAAATTTTCGTCAAGATAGGAGACGTAGAGTTATAGCAGGCCCCTTAGTCTATGTTTCCCTTCTTCTTTAACACTTGTGGCAGCACTTCCCGCCAAGAATGTCAAGAGCGTAAATTAACATTCCTCAAATGGATGCGCGATGACCTCGAAACCCGTCTAGCGGGATTAAATGCCGCTATCGAAACTATCGAGCGTCAAATCAGTCGGGAAGGTCAATAAACCCTGAAAATAGGCGAGTTTTCCCCTCGCCTTCTCCCCACAATTAGCTAAGAGAGATAACTTGACAGTTGTATTCGCCAAGAGGGATAATAGTAGTTTGTGTGAACTTTAGCTAGACTAAAATACCTTGGCTAACGTTATTGTAATCGGCGCTCAGTGGGGCGACGAAGGAAAAGGAAAAATCACGGATCTGCTGAGTCGATCGGCGGATGTGGTGGTGCGTTCTCAAGGTGGCGTAAATGCGGGTCATACCGTCGTCGTCGAGGAGCAAACGTTCAAACTCCATCTAATTCCCTCTGGGATTCTCTACTCAGATACGGAATGTATAATCGGCTCAGGAACAGTCATAGATCCCTCGGTGTTACTCAAAGAGATGGCGCAATTACACGCCCTCAATGTCACCACCGACAATCTCTATATCTCGCAAACGGCTCATGTCACTATGCCCTATCATCGGCTGCTCGATCAAGCATCCGAGGAAAAACGGGGTAAATATAAAATCGGCACCACGGGAAGGGGTATCGGCCCCACCTATGCCGACAAATCCGAGCGCATCGGCATTCGAGTCATCGACTTGATGAATACCGAGAATCTGCGGCAAAAACTAGAATGGACGATCAATTATAAAAACGTCATTTTAGAAAAGTTATATAACTTACCGCCTTTAGATGCGAAGACGGTGATCGAGGAATATCTAGAATATGCCGAGATACTGCGTCCCCATGTGGTCGATAGTTCCTTAAAAATCTACGAAGCAATCCGCAAGCGTAAGAATATTCTTTTTGAAGGGGCCCAAGGCACCTTACTCGACCTCGATCACGGAACCTATCCCTACGTTACCTCCTCCAATCCGATCGCCGGCGGTGCTTGTGTGGGCTCTGGCATCGGTCCGACGGTAATCGATCGAGTGATCGGTGTGGCCAAAGCTTACACCACTAGGGTAGGTGAAGGTCCATTTCCCACGGAATTAGAGGGGGAGATCGAGCAGTTATTGTGCGATCGCGGGGCGGAATTCGGGACTACCACCGGCCGTCGTCGTCGTTGCGGTTGGTTTGATGCGGTTATCGGTCGTTACGCGGTGCGAATCAATGGTTTAGACTGTCTAGCGATCACCAAGTTAGATGTTCTCGATACCCTAGAGGAAATCAAAGTCTGTGTCGCCTACCAATTGGACGGCCAAACCTGTCGCCATTTACCCAGCAGTGCCGGGGAATTCGCCCGTTGTCAACCGATTTACCGAACGATGCCGGGGTGGCAACAACCCACCAGTGATTGTCGGAGTCTGGAAGACCTGCCCAAACAGGCCCTCGATTATCTAAAATTCCTAGGGGCGATCATGGAAGTACCGATCGCTATTATCTCCCTAGGAGCTAGTCGCGACCAAACTATCATCGTTGAAGACCCCATTCACGGGCCAAAACGCGCTCTTTTGGACGAAAATGGCTCACCTTGGGATAATCACGAATTTTAAATCATTGCTAAAGAGGATTAGTCAACTATGCAAGTTAGCGTTGAATGTCAAAAAAGACCCGAAAATATTAACCCCAGGGCCCTACGTCGTCAGGGTTTGATCCCGGCGGTTCTCTACGGCCACAGCGGCACGGAGTCGGTTTCCCTCGTGGTGGGAGAAAAAGCGGCCTTAACCCTGCTCAAAAAGGCCTCGGTAAATAATACCTTGGTGGATGTGAATGTTCCCGAAATGCCTTGGACGGGAAAAGCTTTGATCCAAGAGGTACAATCTCATCCTTGGAAAAGAAATCTCTATCACCTCAGTTTCTTCTCGGTGTCTGCCCACGGTAAGCTCGATATCGTTGTTCCGATTAAAGCCATAGGAGAAGCGATCGGAACCAAACAGGGCGGTTTAATCGAACAGTTCGTCAACGAAGTTAATGTCTCCTGTATTGCCGATAATATCCCGGAAGTGATCGAATTTGATGTTTCGGAGATCGGTGTGGGGCAATCCCTGCTCGTGGGTGATTTGAAAATGCCAGAAGGGGTGACTTTAAAAGACGATCCCCATACCACCGTTTTTGCCGTTGTTGCCGCTAAACGGTAAATTAATTGATCGGTGGTCGGGTGATCGGGTTTTGGGGTGATAGGGTGATGAGACAGCTTCCCCCTCCCCAACCCCCACTCTGCCATAACTGCTACTGCATACTTTGTGCTTTTTGTCAAAAAAACTTTTTCTTTGCAATAAAACTACACAAAAAAAAGATCATCGTTGTGGGTGAAATTGACTAATTTACCTGTCTTAATTAGGATCACCCTGTAGGTGTGGCGAGGGTTTCAAGCATTGCTGTCCAAAAAAGCACAGACTAAACCACTATGAAATTCTATCAAATCGCTGTAACCATTGCAACATCGTTGTTAAATAAAAATCTTTCTCAATTAATTCTTAAGAATTTGTAAATATTGCTAAATGTTAATTTAAATATTCTCAAGTTTTTGGAGTCAATAAATAATTTTTGCTTATCTTTGGCGCACATTGGGTTAGAAGTCGGGAGACAGGAGACAGGAGACAGGAGACAGGAGACAGGAGATTATTTCTATTTAGGGTTTGCTGAAAAAGCCTGAAATGCCGATAGGAAAAAGGTTTCGACTCAATAAAGTCGAGAAAAAAGGCCCAAAAAAAGGTAAAATACCCTAAAAGCCAGGCACTTTTTTCATTCAGTACAGATGTATCGTATCTCGACCGCAA